>NZ_DDOI01000014.1:0-426 GCF_002341575.1 Marinobacter sp. UBA2498
CTGCCAGTCGGGCCAGATCATGAGTGCGGCCCACCTTCTGGCCAGCAATCCGGCGCCTTCACGTGAGGAAATTGTCGCGGCCATGACAGGCAATCTTTGCCGATGCGGCACCTACTCGCGGATCATTGCAGCCGTGGAATCCGTCGTCGCTGATACGTCAGACGGCGCTCAGGGGGGGGGCGCATAACATGGCGATGAATCGACGAAATTTCCTCAAGGTCAGTGCCGGTGCCTCCGGCAGCCTCATGGTTTCAATAACGTTGCCGGGCTGCGCGGGAATCCAGACGGGGTATGAGTCGGACACGGGCGAATGGCGTCCCGATGCCTGGCTGGAACTGACTGCCGATGATGAAGTCTTCTTCACCCTGGCCCGGGTCGAAATGGGGCAAGGCACCTACACCGGCTTGACCACTTTGATTGCCGAAG
>NZ_DDOI01000014.1:523-958 GCF_002341575.1 Marinobacter sp. UBA2498
TTGACCACTTTGATTGCCGAAGAGCTGGAAATCCAGCCGGAGCGGATCACCCCACGCTTTGCACCGGTGGCGCCGGAGTATCGAAATCCTCTGTACAAGCTGCAACTGACAGGCGGTAGCACCAGTGTTGCGACCAGTTGGGAGCCGCTTCGAACGGCCGGAGCGGAAGCCCGGCAAATGCTGGTTATGGCGGCAGCACGTGTATGGAACGTCGAAGCAACCGAATGTCGCGCCAGTGAAGGCAGGGTGGTGCACCCGAACGGTATCGACTCCATGGCCTATGGCCAGTTGGTTGAGTTGGCCGCCAAAGAAGTGCTGCGTGGTGACATAGCGCTCAAGCCGCAGAGCGAATGGAAATACATTGGCAAGCAGCGAGGCAAACTCGATGCCCGGGCGAAGTCCACGGGAACCGCAGTTTACGGGATTGATGTCGAT
>NZ_DDOI01000014.1:1060-9224 GCF_002341575.1 Marinobacter sp. UBA2498
GTTTACGGGATTGATGTCGATCTTCCGGACATGGTGTACGGCGTTGTTTCACGGCCTCCCCGACGCGGCGGCCGCGTTCGGGACTTCAACGCTGATCAGGTCCGTGCAATGACGGGTGTGCTTGATGTATTTGAGATCGAGCGTGGCGTGGCCGTTGTTGCCGACAAATACTGGCGTGCCCGGAAGGCTCAGGACGCGCTCAAGATAGACTGGGATTTTTCGGATGCCGTGTCTCTGTCTACGGGCGACGTGTTCGACTCCTACCGCGCCGCCGCCGATGACGATCCCGGAGAGTCCGAGCGTAGTGAGGGCAGTTTTGCCAGTGCCATGGAGGAGGGCGACCGGGTGGTGGAAGCGGAATATGCCCAGCCCTACCTGGCCCACGCGACATTGGAGCCCATGAATGCCACGGCCTGGTACCGAGAGGACGGCATGGAAGTGTGGGCCCCTACACAGGCGCCGGACCTTGGCCGGATTGCAGCAGCCCGGGTGACCAATCTTGGCCCCGACGATATCACTATCAATACGACCTTTCTCGGCGGCGGTTTTGGCCGTCGACTGACTCAGGACTATATCGAAGAGGCGGCGGCAGTGGCCTACCGGGTCGGACGGCCGGTTAAGGTCATCTGGTCCCGTGAAGAGGACACCCGTCACGATCTCTATCGCCCTGCCATGCTGCACCGTATGAAAGCCAGCCTGTCTGGTGCTGAGCTGACGGGCTGGCATCACCAGATTGTTGGTCCTCAGATCCTGGACTGGTATGTCCGCAATGCGGCCCCTGCCCAGTATCCCTGGGCGCCAAAATTCATGTACGACACTTTGGGCAGTGTCGGCCTGATGGCCGAAGGCATTGCGACGCCGAAGGATTTCTCCGCAATCGAGGGTGCCATCGAGTATCCGTACCGGGTGTCCAACGTTGATATCCGTCATACCCACACCGATCCCGGCATTCCGATTACCTGGTGGCGTTCGGTAGGTTTCTCCCACAACGGGTTTGCCGTCGAAACCTTCATGGACGAACTTGCCCATGAGGCAGGTGAGGATCCATACCAGTTCCGTCGTCGCCTGATTGGCCACGAGCCGAGGCACCTTGAAGTGCTTGACCGGGTTGTCAGGCTGGCCGACTGGCAGTCGCCGGTGCCAGAGGGTCGGGCCCGGGGGCTCGCCCTGTTCCGGAGTTTCGGAACGTACGTTGCCCAGGTGGTGGAAGCCGGAATCGAGAATGGTGCGATCCGGGTATACAAGGTCACCTGCTCGGTGGACTGTGGCCAGGTCGTAAACCCCCGTATCGTGGAGGACCAGATCGAGGGCGGTATCCTGTTTGGGCTGACCGCGGCACTTTATGGAGAAATCACGCTGGAGAATGGCGAGGTCCAGCAGAGCAACTTCCACGACTATCCCCTAATGAGGCAGTACGAGCGTCCTGAGGTACTGGTGGATATTGTTGCAAGCAGCGAGTCGCCGACTGGAGTCGGCGAGCCGGGCGTGCCGCCGGTGATCCCGGCCTTGGGAAATGCGCTGTTTGCGCTCAATGGAAAGCGGCAGCGTAGCCTGCCATTGAGAGCCAATGCCTGATTCAAGCGTCGCCTATTCGGTCGCTACTGGCCACCAGACCGTATTAGACAGAATGTCTCACTGGCTGGCGGAAGGTCAGAGAGCCTGGCTTTGCACCATAGTGGACACCTGGGGCTCCTCGCCGCGTCCGGTCGGCTCCTGGCTGGCGATTGCAGAATCCGGTCACTGGAGCGGGTCGGTGTCCGGTGGCTGTCTGGAAGAGGATCTGCTCCGGCGCACAGCGGAAGACGGGCCGGAACATCCGGTTTTCGTTGATTATGGAATCACCGATGATGACCGGGATCATTTCCAGCTGCCTTGCGGTGGCCGGATACGGCTTCTGATTGAACCCTACCGGGGCCAGGTGGGTCTCGATCACGTTCAGGCATTGGCGGCTGCCTTGCGCGATCGCGAATCGGTGGTTCGTCGCGTGCCGATAAACGGGGCTGCGACGCTGGAGCATTCTGTCTCCCGGGCCGGTAACGCGGTCCACTTCGACGGTGAACAGCTTCTTCATGCTTTGCAGCCCGAGTGCCGGCTGTTGCTGATCGGTGCCGGCGAAGTCGCCCGTTACGTTTTTGAATTCGCGACCGCGGCGGATTTTGCTGTCACCCTCTGTGAGCCGAGGGAGGCCTTCGCCGACGGCTGGAGTTTTGAAGGGATTCCCCTGGACCGGCGCCTGCCCGATGATCTGATTTCGACACAGTTTGGCGACGCCTGGTCCGGTATTCTGGCCCTCGCCCATGATCCGCGCGTCGATGATATGGGGTTGCTTGCAGCTCTTCACTCCAGTGCCTTTTACATAGGCGCAATGGGGTCGAAAAGAACTTCGGAAGCCCGGCGGGAACGATTGGCATCTCTGGGGCTTGAAAAAGAGGCACTCGAACGCCTGCGAGCTCCCATTGGTGTTGATATTCCGAGCAAGACACCGGCAGAAATTGCTGTCTCCATTGTCGCCGATCTGATTGCCGCACGGCATCATTTGCGAGGAGCTGGTTCGTCCCTATAATGGCGCCCATGGGAGTGTCCCAAGCGCTCTGAAACCCGGGAGAGAACTCGTGTTTGATGTAACCCGATACGCCGTCGCCGCGGATGCGATTGTGGAAGCCGGTCGATTCCTGTACCAGCAGGGTTGGTCGCCCGCAACCAGCAGTAACTATTCTGCCCGCATTGATGCCGAACACATCGCCATTACTGTTTCAGGCCGTCACAAGGGACAGCTGGGGGCGGGTGATGTCATGGTGGTCGATCTGGCCGGCCGGCCGGTACAGAGCGACTGTCGCTCCTCTGCAGAAACAAGGCTGCATACGGTGCTGTATGAGGTCTTTCCCGAGGTGGGCGCGGTTCTGCACACCCACTCGGTGAAGGCAACGGTGCTCAGTCGTCTGCTTGAGCCCGGCCAGCCACTGGCGCTGGAAGGCTATGAGCTGCAGAAGGCGTTTACCGGCGTTGAGACCCACGAATCAGTCCTGACGGTTCCGGTGTTCGACAACACCCAGGACATCGACGCGTTGGCGGAGCAAACTCGCGAATGGTTCCGGGAGCATCCGGAACAGCCAGGCTACCTGATTCGTGGCCATGGCCTGTACACCTGGGGCAAAACCATGGCCGATTGCCTGCGCCATGTCGAGGCCTTTGAATTCCTGTTTGAATGTGAGCTTGAAACCATGAGGGTTCGCCCATGACTACCCTGAGTATTTTCGACCAGAGCCAGCCCGAAAAGGCACGCAAAGTGACCGGGAATCCTGAAGAAATACGGGAGCTTCTGGCCCGGCACGGTGTGCGCTATGAGCAGTGGCCAACGAAAGATCTGCCGGCTGACGCCTCCCAGGAAGACATCCTTGAGGCCTACAGCGAGGAAGTCTCGAAACTGAAGCACGAATGTGGTTTTCAGACCGCGGATGTGATCAGCCTGAACCCGGACAATCCGCAGAAAGACGCGTTCCGGCAAAAGTTCCTGGATGAGCACACCCACAGTGAAGACGAAGTTCGTTTCTTTGTCCGTGGCCAGGGCCTGTTTTACCTGCACTTCGGCAACGAGGTTTTCGCCGTGCTGTGCCAGAAAAACGATCTGATCAGTGTGCCCGATGGCACTCGCCACTGGTTTGATATGGGCCCGGAACCTGCGTTTACCTGCATTCGCCTGTTCACCAACCCCGAGGGCTGGGTGGCGGACTTTACCGGTGAAGACATCGCCGGTCGCCTGCCTCGCTATGAGGCGCTGGCAGGAGCGGCCGAATGATCCGGGTTGTGCTCACGGATATCGAAGGCACCACCAGCTCTATTTCGTTTGTGCACGATGTCCTGTTTCCCTATGCCAGCGAGCACCTGCCGCGTTTTGTCCGTGACCAGCATCAGGACAGCTCGGCTGTGTCTGAGCAACTGGACGCAGTGGCCGAGGTTTCAGGCGTTGCGCGTGAGGATGTCGAAGGGCTGATCCAAGTGCTTGAAACCTGGATCAGGGAAGACCGCAAGGAAACCTCTCTTAAGACGCTGCAGGGCATGGTCTGGGAGCAGGGCTATCAGCAGGGAGAGCTGAAAGGGCACATCTATGCTGACGCAGCCGACTACCTTCAACGCTGGCATGATCGGGGGCTGCGTTTGTTCGTATATTCATCAGGTTCGGTGAAAGCCCAGAAGCTGATTTTCGGTTTTACCACGGAAGGCGATTTTACGCCGTTTTTCTCGGGCTATTTCGATACCCGCATCGGTGGCAAGAAAGAGACCGTTTCATACCGGAATATTCTGTCTGAGTTGGGCGTCGAGGCCTGCACGGTGCTGTTCCTGTCTGATGTGGAAGCCGAACTGGAGGCAGCCGAGGAAGCCGGCATGCAAACTGCCTGGCTTGTTCGCGAGGGAGATCTGCCGGAAACCGAACGTTTCGTTGCCCGTGATTTTGCGGAGGTTGATGCCCTGCTGCAAAAGCGCTAGGCCCAGGGCTTTTTAACGCCATCGCAGGAGGAATGAATGCCCGGAACCGGAATTTGCAGAATCTTTGCGCCGGTTCTCGCCGTGCTTCTTGCCGGTTGCGACCCGTTCTCGGATGCGCGTCCCATGATGGACGAGTATGTGGAGCGGGTGGCCCGCGTGTTGGAAGCCGATCCCGAGTTTTCTGACATTCCCTCCGCCAGCCAGCTTCCCCGCCGCCGTGACCGTGTGCTGACCATGCCCGAACTGGACATGGGAATGCTCGATTTTCTATCGCTCTACGGCTGTGAACTCCAGTACGTTGTTGGTGAGAAAAACTCGGTGATGGGGCGGGTTATGCAACCCCTGAACCGCCTTCGTTATGAAATCCGGTTTATCGAAGCGGCCAGGGACTGTCTGCCGGATATAGAAGATGAAGAATTTGCCGAAGAGCTTGCCGGTGGTATCGACAGCAAGCTTGAATCCCTGCCCATTGCTATCTGGAATGCCACCTGGGGCGTCGAAGAAATCGAAAAACTGTTTACCCTGGCCAAGGGTGACTATCCCGTCGCGCCAGAGGGCAATCCGGTGTCTGATCTCGCCCTTGATATCGACAGCCTGAACGCAGCAGTGGCCCGTTTGTACTCTGAAGATCTGGCGGTTTCCCTCGACTTTGCCGGCGACGTTCATCAGCGCTGGCAGGCAGAATACCGCGCCGGTCAGTTGATCAACAGCGCGCTTCTTCTGACTGCAAGGCTGAAGGACGGGACGGCATTGCTCAGGCAGAGAATTGAGGGCAAGCCTCTGTGTATTAACGGCCAGCCGAACAACCAGTCGGATATTGTTCAGAGTATGTTTTTCAGTGTTTATATCGAAAAGATCCAACCCTATATGAGCACTGTGACCCAGGGACGGGTGGCGCTCATCGAGCCGTTCGAGCAGTTGGCGGAAATGCAGCGGGCGGTCATGCCAGAAAGTTTCGCCGGCTGGTATGAGCGGCATCTCTCACAGAGCGCCGAGGCCAGCCTGTGGCGGGAACTGGACGTGGCCATGATGGCCCACACCAAAGCCTGGCAGGAATTACTGGGCCAGTGCGGATTGCGCCCGGGAGCCTGACCCTCATTCAGCGCTGGCTTTCCGGCGTCACCCTCAGAATCTCTTCCACCGTTGTCTGGCCGGCGGCCACTTTCTGTGCACCACTCAAGCGCAGGGATTTCATGCCTTCCTTGTAGGCATCCAGCCTGAGCTGCTCCAGCTCGCAATGATCGGTGATCTGTCGTAGCAATGCGCCAGACAGCGTCATAATTTCATAAACCCCTGCGCGGCCAAGATACCCTGTGTTCCGGCATTCCAGGCAACCCACGGGCTGATAGAACTGCTTTGGAACCGGCGCTTTCCAGGGCCGGGTGAGGGTCTGCCACGCCTGTTCGTCCGCGGGCCCGGGCGCCTTGCAATGGGGGCACAGAGTTCGGGCAAGCCGTTGTGCCATCACGCCCAGTACCGTTGCCCGAATCAGGTAAGGCGGAATGCCCAGTTCCATCATTCGGGTGATCGCACTCGGGGCGTCATTGGTATGCAGGGTCGATAGCACCAGGTGGCCTGTCAGGGCAGCCTGCACGGCCATTTCCGCCGTTTCCAGGTCGCGGATCTCGCCGATCATGATGATATCCGGGTCCTGACGCAGCAGCGCCCTTACGCCGGCTGCAAAGGTCAGGTCGATATTGGTCTGAACCTGCATCTGGTTGAACGCCGGCTCCACCATTTCGATGGGATCCTCGATGGTGCAGACGTTTAGCTCGGGCGATGCAATCTGTTTCAGGGTCGAATACAGGGTCGTGGTCTTGCCGGAACCAGTGGGCCCGGTGACAAGGACGATGCCGTGTGGGCGGGATGTGATTTCCTGCCAGCGCTGGCGGTCTTCCTTGCCGAATCCCAGTTGCTCGTAGGACTTCAAAAGCACGTCTGGATCAAAGATCCGCATGACCATCTTTTCGCCAAAGGCAGTCGGCATGGTGGCCAGACGCAGTTCCACCTCCCGGTTGTCGGGTTTGCGGGTCTTGATACGACCGTCCTGGGGGCGGCGTTTTTCCGCCACATTCAGGCGACCGAGGATCTTGAGGCGACTGGTCACCGCCACGCCCACATGCTCGGGGAACTCATAAACGTTGTGCAGAACGCCGTCGATCCGGAACCGGACCTGGGTGACCGTGCGGCGGGGCTCTATGTGAATATCCGAGGCGCGCTGGTCGAAGGCGTACTGGAGCAACCAATCGACAATCTTGACGACGTGCTGGTCATTGGCGTCCGGATGTTCGCTGGCGCCAAGATCGAGCAGCTGCTCGAAATTCTGGTTGCCGGCAACACCCGGGCCCTGGCTGCCGCTGGCCTTGCTGACGGAATTGGCGAGCTGGTAGAACTCCACGGTGTACCGGCGGATATCCTCGGGATTGGCGACAACGCGCCGGATATCCTTGCGAACGGCCTGTTGAAGGTTCTGCACCCAATCGCTCTTGAAAGGTTCTGCGCTGGCGATCAGCACCTCATCGGCGCCGATCTCAACGGCCAGGATGCCATGGCGCTGCGCAAAGGCGTAAGACATCACCCGGGCAATGGCGGGTGTGTCGATCTTGAGGGGATCAATATGGTAATAGGGTTGCCCCGCCCAGTCGGCCAGCCAGTGAGTCAGCCGATCCAGATCCAGGGTACGACCGCTCTTCTGGCTGGTCAGCGCGGCAATCGCCACCAGTTCCAGCGGGTGGCGCCTGCCTTTCTGTCCGTCGCCGGTTGCCGCGCCCAGGTTGGCCGACAACACCCGCTCTGCGTCTTCCTGGCTGATTTCCCCGCTGGTAACAAGCGCGGTGCAAACATCTCTCAGGGTCAGGGTACTTCTGGGCGGCGCGGGTGGCCGCTGCACCGTTCCGGAGTTGCTTGTGTCAGCCATAGAGGGTCAGTTCCAGGTCTTCAGGGTGTGTTTCCGTCTGCCACCGGCCGGTTCACCTTCAGGTGAATCATGGCAACAGTGAACAACAGGAAGGTCAGTACCGTCAAAATGACCGGCCCCGGGGCGCCTTCGCTCAGCCATGCCGAAACAACGGCCTGAGTGAAGTAGAAGATCACCACGAAGGACATCCAGATATAGCCCCGATTGTGACCGCGAAAGACCGTGACCGCAAAGGGCAGAAGCGGGACCAGTTTCACCGCCAGCATCAGGGGTATTGAAACACCCTCGACGGGAGCCGGGTAGAACGTGGTAATCAGCAGGGTGGCAAGCACGCCGATGTAAAGGGCGATCGTCGCCCGCACAGTGATGCGGGCCTTCGGGTTGTTCAGCATAGTGTGTTCCGGAGTCGGTAAGTGTAAAGCAAAGTACGTCCTGCGCCCGGTCGCGTATCAGTCAGCGAGTTTCAGCGCCAGTCGCGCCAGACGTTCGCCGAAGGCCTGGCACAGGGCTTTCTCATGCGTGCTCAGGGGTTGCTGTTCGCCGGTTCCGGCCCAGTGGGTAGGGCCGTAGGGTGTGCCACCGGTGTCCGTTTCGCCGAGACTCTTCTCCGAGTAGGGGAGACCACAGACCACCATGCCATGATGCAGCAGCGGCATCATCATGGTCATGAGAGTCGTTTCCTGCCCGCCATGGAGGCTGCCGGTAGAGGTAAACGCGCCCGCCGGTTTGCCTTCCAGGGTTCCGCTCAGCCAGAGGTCGCCG
>NZ_DDOI01000014.1:9243-19053 GCF_002341575.1 Marinobacter sp. UBA2498
AGGAAATGCTTCAGGGGCGCTGCCATGTTGCCAAAGCGGGTGGGGCTGCCGATGGCCAGACCGGCGCAATTTGCGAGATCGGATTTGCTGGCGTAAGGCGCTCCAGAGTCCGGAACTGCGGGCAGGGACGCTTCCGTGTCCGGTGAAACCGGCGGTACCGCCCGCAACCTCGCTTCAATGCCTGTTACCCGGGCCACGCCACGACCAATCTGGCTGGCCAGCTCCGCAGTCTGGCCTGTGCGGCTGTAAAATAGCACGAGAACATAGGGCAATTGATCGGACATCTTCAGAGATCCTTCTGATCTGGCTGGAGGAGATTGTTGGGCGTTACAGGATCGAGAGAACGTTTTCCGGTGGCCGGCCAAGTGCTGCTTTGCCGTTGGCGGTCACAATCGGTCGTTCAATCAGTTTCGGTGTTGCTACCATCGCGGCGATGAGTTGTTCGTCGCTCAGGTCGGGGCTGTTCAGGCCCTGTTCTTTATACTCTTTTTCTTTCGTGCGCATCAGTTCGCGGGGGCGAAGATCCAGTGCGTTCAGGATATCCTTGAGCTCCTGCTCTGTCGGTGGTGTTTCCAGGTAGCGTATAATCTCTGGCTCAATTCCCCGTTCGGTAAGCAGTTCAAGGGTTTGGCGGGATTTCGAGCAGCGAGGGTTGTGGAAAATCCGGGTGGGTTCTGTCATCTTCGTGCCTGATTGTCTGAATGGAGTCCACGATTTCTGTGGCCGGTAGTCTAACAGGAGGTTTTCCAGTGCAGTACCCTGATTCTGTCCGTAGGCGTTCCGGCCTGCATGTTCTGGCCGTGGCGCTGCTCATTCTGGCGATGTCCGGCTGCCAGAAAATCGAGCTTGAGCGGGCAGAAGGCACAAAACTGAACTGGGACACCTTGCGCGGCCAGTGGGTGTTGGTTAACTACTGGGCGGAATGGTGCAAACCGTGCCTCGAAGAAATTCCCGAGCTCAATGAGCTGGACAAGGCGCCCGACATTACCGTACTAGCCGTCAATTTTGATGGGGTGCGGGGCGACGCATTGGTCGAACTGGGCGAGCGTATGGGGATTGAATTTACCATGCTGGCGGACGATCCAGGGCCGGGGTTCGGCTGGAAGTTACCGGTCGCGCTGCCTGCCACTTTTCTGGTTAATCCGGGCGGCGATCTGGTCGAGACCCGTTTTGGACCCCAGACCGAAGAAGAACTCCGGGCCGTGATCGGCGGTTGAGCCGGCCGCCCCAACTGAATTACACAGCAGGAATAACCTGACGTTATGTCGCAGACTTTTGTACACCTCCGCGTCCATTCCGAATACTCCATGGTGGATGGCCTGGTCAGGGTTAAACCGCTGATAAAGCGCGTTGCCGAGCTGGGCATGCCGGCTGTTGGCCTTACCGAGCAATCCAACATGTGCTCGCTGGTTCGCTTTTACAAGGCGGCCATGGGCGCGGGCGTCAAACCCATCATTGGCGCCGATCTGTGGCTGGAAAATCCCGACGAGCCCGAGAATCCGTTCCGCATCACGCTGTTGGCGCGAGATAACGACGGTTATCTCAACCTCACCGAAATCATTTCCCTGGGGTATACCGAGGGGCAGCGGTTTGGCAAGCCGATCATCCAGCGCAAATGGCTTGAGGCTCGGCCGAACGGTTTGATTGCGCTCTCTGGTTCGAGAATGGGCGATGTGGGCAAGGCTTTGATGGCGGGCAAAACGGAATTGGCCCGCGAGCGCGCCCGTTACTGGATGGATTTGTACCCGGATAGCTACTACCTCGAGTTACAGCGCACCGGTCGTCCAGGAGACGAAGACTGCCTGCACCTGAGTGTTGAGCTGGCCGGTGCTCTTGGCCTTCCGGTGGTTGCCACTAACGATGTGCACTTCCTGGAGGCGGAAGACTTCGAAGCCCACGAGGCCCGGGTTTGTATCGGCGAAAGCCGTACCCTGGATGATCCGCGCCGTGACCGTCGTTTCAGTGATCAGCAGTACCTGCGCAGCGCTGATGAAATGATCGAACTGTTCAGCGATATTCCAGAAGCGATTGAGAATACGGTGGAGATTGCCCGCCGTTGCTCGGTGAAGGTTCGGATGGGCGAATACTTCCTGCCGAACTATCCGATTCCGGATGGCATGACCATGGACGAATATTTCCGGAAGGTTTCGGAGGAAGGTCTGGAAGAGCGGCTTGCCAAGACCCTGAGCACGGACGATCCGGAATACGATGCCAAACGCGAGGCCTACTACAAGCGCCTGAACTTTGAGCTGGACATCATCATCCAGATGGGGTTCCCGGGCTACTTCCTGATCGTGATGGACTTCATCAAGTGGGCCAAGAACAACGGTGTGCCCGTGGGGCCAGGCCGGGGTTCCGGTGCCGGCTCGCTGGTGGCCTACGCCCAGCTGATTACTGACCTGGATCCACTAGAGTATGACTTGCTGTTCGAGCGGTTCCTGAACCCGGAACGGGTTTCCATGCCCGACTTTGACGTCGACTTCTGCATGGAGGGCCGGGACCGGGTGATCGAATACACCGCCCAGAAATACGGACGAGAGGCGGTGTCGCAGATTATTACCTTCGGCACCATGGCCGCGAAGGCGGTTGTGCGGGATGTTGCCCGGGTCCAGGGCAAATCCTACGGCTTGGCCGACAAGCTGTCTAAAATGATTCCGTTCGAGCCGGGCATGACCCTTGAGAAGGCTCTGGAGCAGGAGCCACAGCTGGTCGAGTTTCTTGAGAACGACGAGGAAGCCCAGGAAATCTGGGAAATGGCCCTGAAGCTCGAGGGGGTGTGCAGGAACGCCGGTAAACACGCCGGCGGCGTGGTGATCGCGCCCACCAAGATCACCGATTTTTCGCCCCTGTACTGCGACGACGAGGGCGGAAGCCTGGTGACCCAGTTCGACAAGGGCGACGTGGAAGACGCCGGGCTGGTGAAGTTCGACTTCCTGGGCCTGCGGACGCTCACGATCATCAAGTGGGCGCTGAACATGATCAATCCACGCCGGGAAAAGAAGGGCATGCAGCCGCTCGACATCAACGAGATTCCGCTGGATGACGTGCCCTCGTTCGACATGCTCAAGAAAGCGGAAACCACGGCGGTGTTTCAGCTGGAATCCCGGGGCATGAAGGACCTGATTCGCCGTCTGCAGCCAGACTCACTGGAAGACATGATCGCCCTCGTGGCCCTGTTCCGGCCGGGGCCGCTGCAATCGGGCATGGTGGACGACTTTATCGACCGTAAGCACGGCCGCCAACCCATGTCCTTCCCGCATCCGGATTACCAGTATGAAGGCCTGAAGCCGGTTCTGGAGCCCACCTACGGGGTTATCCTGTACCAGGAGCAGGTCATGCAGATCGCCCAGGTGATGGCCGGTTATACCCTTGGTAATGCGGACATGCTGCGCCGGGCCATGGGTAAGAAAAAGCCCGAGGAAATGGCCAAGCAGAAGCAGTTTTTCCTGGATGGCTGTGAGCAGAACGGGATCAACACGACCCTGGCCGAAAACATCTTTGACCTGGTAGAGAAGTTTGCCGGCTACGGCTTCAACAAATCCCACTCCGCCGCCTATGCACTGGTGTCCTACCAGACACTCTGGCTGAAAGCCCATTACCCGGCAGAATTCATGGCCGCGGTACTGACTGCCGATATGCAGAACACCGACAAGGTGGTCACGCTGGTAGAAGAGTGCCGGAACATGAAACTGGATCTTCTGGTGCCAGACGTCAGCCGTTCGGAATACACCTTTACCGTCAACGACGAAGGCCAGATTGTGTATGGCCTCGGTGCTATCAAAGGCCTGGGCGAGGGCCCGATTCAGAGCATCGTGGAAGGTCGTGGCGATGGCGAGCCCTATCAGGATATTTTCGATTTTTGCCGACGCATTGACCTGAAAAAGGTCAACAAGCGCGCCATGGAAGCGCTGATCCGGTGCGGCGCCATGGACAAGCTTGGCGCCAGCCGGGCTCAGTTGATGGCCAGCATCGATAAGGCCGTGCAGCAGGCCGGCCAGCAATCCCGTAACGAGTCCGTCGGCATGATGGATATGTTCGGCGAAATGCTCGAGGCCGGTGATGGTGGCGATCCCTACGAGGACGTGGCCGGCATGCGCGAGTGGCCCGAAAAACAGCGGCTGAAAGGGGAGAAAGATACCCTGGGGCTTTACCTCACCGGCCACCCGTTTGATGAATACGAGAAAGAGGTTCGGCGGTTTGTCCGGTCCTCCATCGCCGATCTGAAGCCGAACAAGTCACCCCAGCGCGTCGCCGGGTTGGTGGTTGCCCAGCGCACCATGAAAACCCGCACCGGTTCCACCATGTGTTTCATTACGCTGGATGACAGGAGCGCGCGGATAGAGGCGACCCTGTTCTCGGAAGCCTTCTTTGAAAATCGGGAGCTGTTGCAATCTGACCAGGTGATTGTGGTGGAAGGTCAGGTGAGCCACGACGACTATTCCGGCCAGATGAAGATGCGGGTGAGCTCGGTGATGGATGTCGCGAGCGCTCGTCAGCAGTTTAGCCGTGGGTTGAAGCTCAACCTGCACGCCGATCAGCTGCAGAACGGACTGCTGGAGAAACTGGACACCACCCTGAGGCCGTTCCGCTGTGATGGCAGTCCGGTCTGGATTGAGTACAGCAGCCCCGAGGCGTCCACCCGGATCGAGCTGGGTGAATCCTGGCGGGTGCAGCCGGATGACAACCTGCTACTGGAGCTCCGTTACCTCGTAGGCGACCAGTCGGTAGAACTGGTCTATGATTGAGTAAGCTGAAAATTAAAAGTTTGTCAGATAGCGGACTCATACCAATGTCCGCTTTAGCCACTGACCGGGCGCTGCTATCTTTGTGTAAATTCTGGTTTGGCGGAGCATTTTCCCGCCTGGCAAAAAATGATGGAACATCATGAACCCTAACTATCTGGATTTCGAACAGCCAATCGCCGACCTGGAAGCCAAGATTGAAGAGCTTCGGATGGTTGGCAATGACACCGACATCAATATCACCGACGAGATCACCCGGCTGAAGAAAAAGAGCGTCAGCCTCACAGAGAGCATTTTCTCCGATCTCAAACCCTGGGACGTTGCCCGACTGGCTCGCCATCCCCGCAGGCCCTACACCCTGGACTACATCGAATCCATGTTTGAGGATTTCGATGAACTGCACGGCGATCGCCGTTATGCAGACGACCTGGCGATCGTAGGGGGTACTGCCCGGCTGGACGACAAGCCGGTAATGGTGATTGGTCACCAGAAGGGCCGGGAAGTGCGGGACAAGGTAAAGCGCAACTTTGGTATGCCGCGCCCTGAGGGCTATCGCAAGGCCCTGCGCCTGATGGAAATGGCCGAGCGGTTCAAGATGCCCATTCTCACGTTCATCGACACGCCGGGTGCCTATCCCGGCATTGGTGCGGAAGAGCGTGGGCAGAGTGAGGCCATTGCCTTCAACCTGGCCGTGATGTCCCGCCTCAAGACACCCATTATCTCCACGGTGATCGGTGAGGGCGGTTCCGGTGGCGCGCTGGCCATCGGTGTCTGTGACCAGCTGAACATGCTGCAGTATTCCACCTACGCGGTGATTTCCCCAGAGGGCTGTGCGTCGATCCTCTGGAAAAGTGCCGAATACGCTGCCCAGGCGGCGGAGGCCATGGGTGTTACGGCTGACCGGCTTAAAGATCTGGGGCTGGCGGATAACGTGGTAACCGAGCCCCTCGGCGGTGCTCACCGCAACCCTGAAAAAATGTCGGAATCCCTCAAAGAGGTTCTGGCGAAAGGCGTCGCTGAGCTCAGCCGCCTGCCACTGGATGAGCTGGTATCCCGCCGCTACGAGCGGCTGACCCGCTATGACACCGGGCGCTGAGCCCGGTTCCGGATTCCACTGGCCGGAGGCCCTGTGTGCCCCGGTCAGAGAACTCCCCGATCACGCCCGTCTTTGGGTCGCCCTGAGCGGTGGCCTCGATTCCACCCTGTTATTGCACCTGGCAGCCCACTGCCATGGCTGTTCCGGCGCTGTCCGGGCGATCCATATCAATCATCAGCTTCAACCCAATGCATCGGATACCGAGTCGTTTTGTCGCGGTGAATGTGAGCGACTTGGCGTGCCGCTTGTGGTTGAGCGGGTAACCGTCGATGGTGGTCGTAGCTCGGGTGCGGGTATAGAGGAAGCTGCCCGCAAGGCTCGCTATGCCGCCCTCGAGGCGCTGGTCGGGAAGGGCGACCTGGTCTTGATGGCTCACCATGGGGATGACCAGGCGGAAACCGTTCTGTTCCGGATGCTCAGGGGCAGCGGTTTGGCCGGGCTGGCGGGCATGCCGGCCAGTCGTGAGCTGGGCGCCGCGACCCTCGTCCGGCCCCTGCTCGCGTTTGAGAGGGCCGAACTCGAGCGCTGGGCCAGGGTCGCTGGCCTGTCATGGGTTGATGACCCCAGCAATACCGACCAGCGATTTGACCGGAATTTCCTCCGTCACACTGTGTTGCCGCTCTTGCGGGATCGCTGGCCGGGGTTGAATCGCAGGCTGCGGCACACGGCGGAATCCTGTGGCGAGAGCGAAGCGCTGAACCGCAAACTGGCCGCTTTGCAGTGGCAGGCAATCGGCGGCGACCGGGACCGTCTCCCCGTTGATGGCCTGAAAACACTGCCTCTGGCGGAGCAGAAGAATCTGGTCCGTTGGTGGGCACGGGAACGCGGGTTTCATGCGCCCACCCCTGGTGACTGGCAGCAGGTCATTCGGGACCTGCTGTTTGCCGCAGAGGATCGGGAGCCGGAGTTCCGGTCCGACGGTTTCAGTCTGCGACGTTTCCAGGGTGATCTTTGCCTGGTTCCCGACCGCGGCCCTTTACCGGACGCTCCGGTCGATCTCGAGCCGGGGGAGGGCGTGGCGTGGGGAGAGTGGTCCCTCAGGTTGGAATCTGTCGTTACCCCGGAACAGTCGTTGCCGCCAATACGGATATTTACGAGGCAGGGTGGCGAGCGGGTCCGTTTCCGTCCCGATGGGCCGTCCCGTTCGCTCAAGAAATGGCTGCAGGAAGTCGGCGTTCCACCCTGGGAAAGGGCCCGTCTGCCGCTGGTTTTCGCGGGTTCAGAGGGCGCAGCAGAGCTCATTGCCATTGGCGATTTATGGTGTTCTGAACAATACTCGGGAGGCGCCCATGCCGCCGGTTGGCGGCTGGTCATAGAGCGGGAATGTGATTGAGTCAATGGGGCCTTTCTGGTAGTCTGGCGTCCCATCTTGAGATGACAATCTCCCTCCTTCACCGAACCAGACAATCACGGAATCTGCATGACGCGTTATATTTTCGTCACCGGCGGTGTCGTGTCCTCCTTGGGGAAAGGTATCGCATCAGCCTCTCTGGCTGCGATCCTCGAGGCACGCGGCCTGAAGGTCACTATTCTCAAGCTGGACCCGTACATCAACGTGGACCCCGGCACCATGAGCCCGTTCCAGCACGGTGAGGTTTTTGTCACCGAGGATGGCGCGGAAACAGACCTCGATCTGGGCCACTACGAGCGCTTCATCCGCTCCCCGATGAGCAAGCGCAACAACTTCACCACCGGTCGGGTGTACGAGGAAGTAATCCGCAAGGAGCGCCGTGGCGACTACCTGGGGGGAACTGTGCAGGTAATCCCCCACATCACTGACGAGATCAAGCGCCGGGTCGTTGAAGGTGCTGCTGGCGCCGACGTAGCGCTGATCGAGATTGGTGGCACGGTAGGCGATATTGAATCCCTGCCGTTCCTAGAAGCCTGCCGCCAACTGAAGGTTGAAGTCGGTCCCCAGCGTGCACTTTTCATGCACCTGACCCTGGTTCCGTACATTGCCACTGCGGGTGAGATCAAGACCAAGCCCACCCAGCACTCGGTCAAGGAAATGCGCTCTATCGGCCTGCAGCCGGATATCCTGCTGTGCCGCTCCGAGCACGAGGTGGACGCCAGTTCACGTCGCAAGATTGCCCTGTTCACCAACGTCGAAGAGCGGGCCGTTATTCCTCTCCAGGATGCCAAATCCATTTACGCCATTCCTCGCATGCTCTATGAGCATGGCCTGGATCAGCTCGTTATCGAACGATTCGGCCTGGATGCACGTCCTGCGGACCTCAGTGAGTGGGACAACGTTGTTGAATCACTGATGAATCCCGAGCAGGAAGTGACCATTGCCATGGTTGGCAAGTACATGGAGCTTCTCGACGCGTACAAGTCGCTGATCGAATCCCTGCTGCACGCCGGCATCAAGACCCGCACCAAGGTCAATATCAACTACATCGATTCCGAAGACATCGAGCGTGATGGCACCGGTGCGCTGGCCAGTGCCGACGCGATTCTGGTGCCGGGCGGTTTCGGTGAGCGCGGCGTGGAAGGCAAGATCCGCACGGTTCAGTATGCCCGTGAGAACAAGGTGCCTTACCTTGGCATCTGCCTGGGTATGCAGGTTGCTGTAATTGAATACGCGCGGAACGTGGCCGGCCTGACCGACGCTCATAGCACAGAATTCCGCGAGCACACGCCGGAGCCGGTGGTGGGCCTGATCACCGAATGGCTGGATTCCACCGGAGAGCGCGAAGAGCGTACGGAAGAATCTGATCTTGGCGGGACCATGCGTCTCGGCGCCCAGGATTGCGTGCTTACCGAAGGTTCCACCATTGCCAACTGCTATGGCAAGAAAACCATTCGCGAGCGTCATCGCCATCGTTACGAGGTCAACAACCACTTCCTGCCAAAGTTGGAAGAGGCCGGTCTTCAGATCTCAGGTCGTTCGACCGATGGTCGTCTGGTCGAAGTGGTTGAAGCGCCGGATCATCCCTGGTTTGTCGCCTGTCAGTTCCATCCGGAATTTACTTCCACGCCCAGGGACGGCCACCCGTTGTTCAAAGGCTTTGTTGAGGCAGCACTGGCCTGCAAGAAAGGATCCTGAGCATGGCGCAGAACACTGTAAACGTTTCGGGAATCGACGTCGCCAACGACAAGCCGTTTGTGCTCTTTGGTGGCATGAACGTCCTCGAGTCGCCGGAGCTGGCCATGGAGGTTGCCCAGGCTTATGTTGAGGCCACCGGCAAGCTGGGTATTCCCTACGTTTTCAAGGCGTCTTTTGATAAGGCCAACCGGTCATCCGTGAATTCCTTCCGCGGCCCCGGCCTGGAAAAAGGGCTTCAGATACTGGCGGACATCAAGAGCAAGTTCGGTGTTCCCATTATTTCGGACGTCCACGAGCCGGCCCAGGCCGCTCCGGCAGCCGAAGTCTGTGACATCATCCAGCTGCCGGCTTTCCTGAGCCGCCAGACGGACCTGGTGGTCGCCATGGCGAAAACCGGTGCGGTGATCAACATCAAGAAGGCCCAGTTCCTGGCTCCCCAGGAAATGAAGCACATCATCACCAAGTGCGAAGAAGCCGGCAACGACAAGGTGATCCTGTGTGAGCGGGGCAGCAGCTTCGGTTACAACAACCTGGTTGTCGACATGCTGGGCTTTGGCATCATGAAGGCCATGAACGTGCCGGTGATGTTCGATGTGACCCACTCCCTGCAGATGCCGGGCGGACGAGCCGATTCCGCCGGCGGCCGCAGGGCCCAGGTGACGGATCTGGCTCTGGCAGGTATGTCCCAGGGCCTGGCCGGCCTGTTCCTGGAAGCCCATCCGGACCCGGACAAGGCCAAATGCGATGGCCCCTGCGCTTTGCGGCTCAGTCAGTTGGAGCCCTTCCTGCAGCGGGTGAAAGCTGTGGATGATCTGGTAAAAAGCTTTAAACCTATCGACACCGCCTGATTGGCGGTGTTTGTTTTGTTTGGGAGTACGAGCAGGTGGGGGATGGCTTTCCGAAACACGCTCCTTGCGGCACAT
>NZ_DDOI01000050.1:0-2839 GCF_002341575.1 Marinobacter sp. UBA2498
GCGCCCGAGGCGATGAACAGGATATGGTCGGTGTTGACCGGACCGTATTTGGTCGAAACCGTGGTGCCTTCGATCAGCGGCAACAGATCGCGCTGCACGCCTTCCCGGCTCGGCCCACCGGTCACTCCGCCTTCCTTGGCGGCCACCTTGTCGATCTCGTCGATAAAGACGATGCCGTGATTTTCCACCAGCTCGATGGCCTCGGCATTGATCTTGTCCTGATCGAGCAGCTTGTCGGCCTCCTGATTGATGAGGATTTCGTAGCTGTCCTTGACCTTGACGCTGCGCTTCTGGGTCTTGCCGCCGAACGCCTTGCCGAACATGTCGGACAGGTTGATCATCCCCGCCCCGGCGCCCGGCATGCCGGGAATATCAAACATCGGCATGCCCGAAGTTGCGGGCACCTCGATCTCGATTTCCTTGTCATCCAGTTCGCCCTCCCGGAGTTTTTTCCGGAACAGCTGGCGAGTGGAGGAGTCGGAACTGCGTTGGCTGTCTTCACCGAAATCCCGGGGCGGCGGGATCAGTGCATCAAGGATGCGCTCTTCCGCCGCGTCCAATGCCCGTTCTTCGTGACGCTTCATTTCTGCTTCGCGCAGCATCTTGACGGCCATATCCGCCAGATCACGAATGATGGATTCCACGTCGCGGCCGACGTAGCCGACTTCGGTGAATTTGGTGGCCTCCACTTTCAGAAACGGGGCATCGGCCAATTTTGCGAGGCGCCGGGCAATCTCGGTTTTACCCACACCCGTGGGACCGATCATCAGGATGTTCTTGGGAGTGATCTCATCGCGCAGGCTGCTGTCCAGCTGCATCCGGCGCCAGCGATTTCTCAGGGCGATAGCCACCGCCCGCTTGGCTTCTTCCTGGCCCACGATGTGTTTGTTGAGCTCGTGGACAATCTCACGGGGAGTCATTGCAGACATGGTCGCTCCGGATCAGTCGTTTTTGGAGAGCACTTCAAGGGTGCGATTGTGGTTGGTGTAGATACAAATATCGGCGGCGATATCCAGACCTTTCTCGACTATCTCGTGGGCGGACAGGTCTGTGTTTTCCAGCAAGGCCCGGGCTGAAGCCTGGGCAAAGGGCCCGCCAGACCCGATGGCAATCAGGCCCTGTTCCGGCTCGATCACATCCCCGTTGCCGGTGATGATCAGCGAGGCGGTTTTGTCCGCTACAGCCAGCAAGGCCTCGAGCCGGCGCAGCGCACGGTCAGTTCGCCAGTCTTTCGCCAATTCCACCGCAGCCCTGGTGAGGTTGCCCTGGTGTTTTTCAAGCTGGGCTTCGAATCGCTCGAACAGGGTGAAGGCATCGGCGGTACCGCCCGCGAAGCCGGCGATCACCTGGCCGTTGTAGAGGCGGCGAACCTTCCGGGCATTGCCTTTCATTACGGTATTGCCGAGGGAAACCTGGCCGTCGCCACCCATGGCAACTTCGTCATCGCGCCTGACGGAAAGAATGGTAGTCATTTGGGCTCCAATTGCCTGATTGAAATTGGTATCCCGTTGTTATGGAGGCTTCTGGTGCGAATTCAAGGTGTTCGCACCCGGCCCGAAAGATCAGCCTTCCTTGGGGATCTTCCGGACCAGTGGCTGGATATTCAGGGAAACCAGTTTGTCGATGGCGGAGTTCATCTGGCTTCGGGAGGTGAAGGGGCCAACGTTGACGCGGTACCAGACCGAACCGTTGTCCAGGTCAATCCTCTGGGTACTTGCCCGCAAACCCTGGAAGGCAATCTGGGCCCGCTGTCGTTCGGCGTCCTCCTTGCTGCGGAAAGAGCCGGACTGAAGCAGATAATTGAAATCCGTTTGTGTCGGTCCGGGTGTGTATTCTTCGACTTTCGGCGGTACCACCTCGGATTCCGGCAGCATCTCGTAGAAGCGGAACCCGGGTTTTTCCTCTTCCTTCGCGGTCTCTGCGGGCGTCTTCGCAGGTTTCTGGGCCGGTTTCTCAGTGACTGCTGGCTGCTGCGAATGTGGACTCGTTGGCAAGGAGTTCAGGTAGACGATAAACCCGATAAAGCCGCCCACGGCCGCCAGGGACAGTATCCACTTGAGCGACAGGCCACCGTGCTGGGAGCGGGCACTGGCCGCCGGTTTCGGCCGGGCAGCCGTCGGCTTTGCCTGTTTCGCAGGCTTTTTGCGTGACGTAGCCGACGCTTTGGCGGGTCTGTCCTTACGGGCGTAGTCTCGGGACATTCGTCTTACATCTCTTCCGGTGCGCTGACGCCCAGCAGGTCCAGACCGTTGGCGATAACCTGCCTTATGGCAAGGTAGAGGCTGACCCTGGCGTCACGAACGGCGGTATCTTCAATCAATACCTTATGGGCGTTGTAATACGTATGGAACTGGCCCGCCAGGTCCCGCAGGTAGTGCGTGAGATGGTGCGGTTCACGTTGCACGGCGGAATTGGCAATGAGCTCCGGATACTTGGCCAGCTGGTTGGCCAGATCCTTTTCCTCGTCAAGCGTTAGCAGTGAGAGGTCGCCGATGCATTCGTTGCGGCCGCGCTCTGCACCTTCCTCGGCCAGTTTTCGAAGCACGCTGCAGATGCGCGCATGGGCATACTGCACGTAATAAACCGGGTTTTCATTGGTCTGGGAGCGAGCCAGATCGATATCGAAGGTCAACTGGGAATCCACCCGGCGCGCGGCCAGGAAGAAACGGGTCGCGTCGCGGCCAACCTCATCAATCAGGTCTCGGACGGTCACGTAGCTGCCGGCGCGTTTGGAGATTTTCACCTCCTGGCCGGAGCGGGTCACCATCACCATCTGGTGCAGCACGTAGTCTGGCCAGCCTTCCGGAATGCCGGCATTCAGTGCCTGCAAGCCGGCGCG
>NZ_DDOI01000078.1:0-1358 GCF_002341575.1 Marinobacter sp. UBA2498
CCCGCTGCTGCATGCCGCCGGACAGCTCGTGGGGGTATTTGCCCAGGGCCTGGTCCAGCCCCACGGAGGCGAGCATTTCCTCGGCCTGCTCGCGCAGAGCGCGGCGCTTGCCGCCGAACACCCGGCCCAGCCAGCGGCTGCTTTCCAGTTCGCCGGCCAGCATCACGTTTTCCACCGCTGTCAGGTGGGGCAGCACGGAATAGCGCTGGAACACGATGCCCCGGGTCTCGTCCGGCTCGTCGGGGATCGGTTTGCCGTCCAGCAACAGTTGGCCCCGGGTCGGGCTTTCGGTGCCCAGCATCATTTTCAGGAAGGTGGTCTTGCCGCAGCCGGAGGCGCCCACCACGGTGACGAACTCGCCTTCTTCCACCTTGGCGTTCAGGCGCTCCAGGACCACGTCCTGGCCGTACTCCTTCCAAAGATTCTTGATCTCGATGGCAGCCATATCGGTCTCCTTATTGCGCGCCGTGGAACCAGGGGTAGCGCCACTGGGAGTAACGCTTGAGGGCGAAGTCGAGGGCGAACGCCAGGAAAGTGATCCAGGCCACGTAGGGCAGAATCACGTCCATGGCCAGGTAGCGCCGCACCAGGAAGATCCGGTAGCCGAGGCCTTCGGTGGAGGCAATCGCCTCGGCAGCAATCAGGAACAGCCAGGCGGGGCCAAGGCTCAGGCGCACGGCGTCGATCAGGCGGGGCAGCACCTGGGGCAGGGCCATGCGGGTGATTACTTGCCAGGAATTCGCGCCCAGAGTCTGGATCTTGATCAGTTGCTCGCCGGGAAGTTCGCGGACCCGCTGGGCCACATCCCGCATCATGATGGGCGCGGTTCCGATTACGATCAGCATGACTTTGGAAAGCTCGCCCAGCCCGAACACAATGAAGAGAATCGGTAGTATGGCCAGCGGCGGCACCATGGAAAGGGCAGAAACCAGAGGAGCAAGGTTGGCCCTGACCAGTGGCAGCACTCCATTGAGAATACCGACCACCAGCGCCAGCGACGCGGCGATACCGACGCCCATTCCAAGGCGCGCCAGACTGGCGGTCGTGTCCTGCCACATCAGGTAGTCGCCGCTGCGACGGTCCTCCTGAAAAGCCATGCGATCCACGGCCGCGGTCATCTGCTCCAGGCCGGGAAGGAGTTTATCGTTGGGGTTGTCTGCCAGGCGCTCCTGGGAGGCCAGGCTGTAGATGAGCATGATCAACAGAAAGGGCAGCAGGCCCAAGAGGGTAGCGGAAACACGCCCGGGGTGATGGTTGATCATTCGCATGAATCGTCTCCTCTGGTTACACAACACGGCAAGGTCATCGCGGGTAACAGCGTCCCTTGCGATTCAGTCTCCCGGGCTTTTGTCCCGCCG
>NZ_DDOI01000078.1:1433-1620 GCF_002341575.1 Marinobacter sp. UBA2498
TGTCCCGCCGTGTAACCTCCCCAGAGGTCGGTAACTCTCGGACCAGCCATCCGGGAATCTTGACTGCCCGGACCGGAACCCTAGTCACCCATTTTGTCCGTCGCTCTGTCTGCGGTGTTGTGAACAGTGCTTTGAACGGATCGGGTTTTTGAAAACCGTCAGTCGGAAACAGTGCAGATGGCATGCC
>NZ_DDOI01000078.1:1773-14219 GCF_002341575.1 Marinobacter sp. UBA2498
GAGCGGGCGAAAACGGGTCATCCCGGCAAAGGAGTCGGCAAAAATATGCACCGGGTTGGTGCAACATAGGTTCGGGTGCTCGATCATGACGCCTTTCCCGAGAGCAAAGCCCGGGCGGCCGCAAGGATGCGATTGTGGCTTGCAGCCTCCCGGCCCGCACCACCGGCAACGTGGCCCCAGTCCGATTCCAGCGATTCCACGGTTGCGCCAGGCATCCGGAGGCCATCCTCACTGGCGTCCTCCCTGGTAAAGTAGAGATCGGTGGTGCAGGGCATCATCCGGGTAGGCATGGCAATGGCAGAGAGCGCCGCGTCGAAATCCATGCCAAATACGGGGTTGTCGCTGATATCGCCGTTCTGCCAGGTGTTCAGCACGGTGAGCAGATCATTGGCGTCCTGGCCCAGATGATCCTGCTCCCAGAATCGAAGCAGCTCTTCAATGGAGCCAAAACCCTGTTCGCGCCAGAGCTCGTGACGGAAAAACGCCTGGGAATAAGCCCAGCCCGCATAAACCCGGCCGAAGGCCCGGAGTCCGCGTTCGGGTGGAGTCCGGTAGCGGCCATTCTCGAAGGCGTGGTCACAGGTCAGTGCCGCCTTTACGCCCTCAAGAAATACCCGGTTGTGGGGATAGCACCGCGCGGTGCAGCAGGTGGCCAGCACTGCGCGCACCTGCGTCGGAAACAAACAGCCCCACTGCAGCGCCTGCATCCCGCCCATGGACCAGCCCATCACCAGCGCGATCCGGGCGTCTCCGAAGACGTCCTCCACCAACCGCTTTTGTAGCATCACGTTGTCATACAGGGACACGGCAGGAAAGCCCGGGCCGCCCTGTGCTCCGGCGGTGTTCGAGGGTGAGGATGATTCGCCTGCGCCCAACAAAGCGGGAATAACGATGCAGTAACGATCCGGATCGAGGGGGCTGTTGCCTCTAACCCACGGGTGATTACCCGCGGCTGCACCACCGTAGTACGTGGGCAGCATAATAAGGTTGTCTTTTGGTGCATTCAGCTCGCCGATGCGGTGGTACCGCAATCTCGCGGAGTGCAACGTTTCGCCGGAAGTCAGAGGCAGGTCACCTGCTTCGTAATCTTCTACAAGCCATTGCTTCGACGCCATTTTCCCCTCTCTTTCAGGCTGACTGTTTGCCTGAAGTCTCTCGCCTTCGCTCTTATATATACACGCTGGCATGTAAGTTGAATGGCAAAAACAAAGAAAGAAACGTGCCAGAACCCAAACTGATTGCCCGCATGACGGGCCGGAGAAAAACAGGATGACGGAATTGACCAACACCCAGGCCCTGAAAGAGAAGCTCACAGAGGAAGGTGTGAAATACGCCATTGCCAGCTACGTGGACATCCACGGTGTGACCAAAGGCAAGTTCGTGCCCGTGGCTCACTTGGGGCAAATGATGGAAGGCTCGGAGCTTTACACAGGCGCCGCCCTGGATGGCGTGCCCCAGGATATCTCCGACGACGAGGTCGCCTCCATGCCGGATGCCGATGGGCTGGCCATCTGCCCCTGGAATCGCCAGCTGGCCTGGTTCCCGGGCAATCTGTTCCTGAACGGCGCGCCTTTCGAAGCCTGTTCCCGGAATATTCTACGTCGTCAGCTGAGTGCGGCGGCCGATATGGGGTATCGCTTCAATCTCGGTATTGAAACCGAGTTCTTCCTGTTCCGGGATACCGAGGATGGCGGCTTTGCCCCGCTGAGTGATCGCGACAACCTGGGCAAGCCCTGTTATGACCCCCGCACGCTCATGGATAACCTGCCCATCATGGATGAGCTGGTAGACGCCATGAACGAGCTGGGCTGGGATGTGTACTCGTTTGATCACGAAGACGCCAACGGCCAGTTCGAAACCGACTTCAAATATGCCGACGCACTGACCATGTCCGACCGCCTGGTGTTCTTCCGGATGATGGCCAACGAGATTGCCCGCAAACATGGCGCTTTCGCGAGCTTCATGCCCAAGCCCTTTGCCGACCGCACCGGCAGTGGCGCCCACTACAACATGTCGCTGGCGGATCTGAAAACTGGCGAAAACCTGTTCGAGCCCAAGGGCGACGATCTGCACAACTGCGGCATCAGCAAGATCGCCTATCACTTCGCCGCAGGTGTGCTGAAACATGGCGCGGCCATCAGTGCCGTGATTGCGCCGACAGTGAACAGCTACAAACGGCTCGTTCGCCAGGGCAGCATGTCGGGTTCCACCTGGGCACCGGTATTCATGTGTTATGGCTCCAACAACCGCACCAATATGATCCGGATTCCCGGCATGGGCGGGCGCATCGAATGCCGTGCCGCAGACATTGCCTGCAATCCCTATCTTGGCAGTGCGCTGATTCTCGCTGCAGGGTTGGAAGGCATCCGTGAAGGTCTGGACGCGGGCGCCCCCCACCACGAGAACATGTACAACTACAGCGATGCTGAAATCGCCGAGCAGGGCATCGAGTATCTGCCCCGGAACCTGGGCGAGGCGGTGGAGGCCTTTGAGGCCGATCCGCTGGCGAAAGAAGTCTTCGGTGAAGCCATGTTCAAAAGCTTTATCGACTTCAAGAAAGGCGAGTGGGAGAGCTATCAGAACCACGTGTCGGCCTGGGAAGTGGACCGTTATCTGAAAATGTTCTGATAGCTACAGGGCCTGATGTCAGCTTCGGAAGCCTGGATCGATGCGGTCCAACTTCCGGAGAAGTCCTGGCCAGGCAAGGTTGCCACCCATGCCCTTGGTGACCTTTTTGGCCTGCTCCCGAATGGAGCTGAGAATGGTATCGGGAATACGTACCAGCGGCTGGCCTCCGGACATGGCCTGAATCTGGACCTCGCAGGCGCGCTGCAGGATGTACATGTTCAGGAAGGCCTCGGCGACGCTGGGTCCCGTGGTCAGCAGGCCGTGGTTGCGCAGGATCATGAAACGGGCGTGGCCCAGATCTGCCTGCAGGCGCGCTTTCTCGTCTTCGCGCAGCGCCACGCCTTCGTAATCGTGGTACGCGAGTCCGGATAGCGGAAAAAGACTTTGCTGGGACAAGGGCAGCAAGCCTTCCTTCTGCGCTGACACAGCGACACCGGCGGTCGTGTGGGTGTGCATGACACAGGCAGCATCCTCACGAACCGCATGGATGGCGCTGTGAATGGTGAAACCGGCAGGGTTGATGTCGAAATCGTCTGGATTGATCTTGTTGCCTTCCTGATCAATGCGCACCAGGCTGGAAGCCGTAATTTCCTCGAACATCATTCCGTAGGGGTTGATCAGGAAATGATGCTCGTCACCGGGAATTCGCACCGAGAGATGGGTGAAGATAAGGTCGTCCCAGCCGTAGAGAGCAATCAGTCGGTAGGCGGCGGCAAGGTCAATGCGAAGCTGCCACTCCTCCTCACTGACTTCACCCTTTTTGGATGGAATTGCCAATTGCTCGGACATAGTGCTGACCCCTCGGAATCGGTTGGTTTTATTGTTGATTGACGGTCAATGTAGCGCCCGCAAGAATCGGATGGAAGGGGGCGAAGCAAACGCGCATCATATGGATGATGGGTTGTGCGCACATGAAGGAGCCGAAGCATGGAAAGTTTCCGAACCCCGATGCAGGACGAGAAGGATAGTGACGCGAAAGCATCCATGCCCGTTGCCGATCGAATGGTCGCACTGGCCAGGTACATCGAGAGCCGGCCAGATGAACCGTTGAGCCTTGCCGACCTCGGCGCTGTGGTTGGGTTGTCGCCATCCCGCGTACAGCGGGTGTTCAAGGAAACCTTCGGTGTCTCACCAAAGGCTTATCAGGATGCACTGCGCCTGAACCACTACAAGCGGGCGTTGAGAACAGGCCGGACCGTGACCGATGCAATCTACGATGCCGGCTTTGGTTCGGTCAGTCGCGTCTATGGCAAGGCAGACCGACAGGTCGGCATGCCGCCTTCCCGCTACGGCAAGGGTGGGGAAGGTGAAACCATTGCCTATGCCTGCCGGGAAACGGCTCTCGGCCTGCTGATGATGGCCGCCACCGATCAGGGTGTGTGTTTTGCCGAATTCGGGGATGATGAGACGGCACTGGGAGATCAGTTACAGAAGGAGTTTCCGAAGGCTCGACTGGCTCCGTCTGGGGCAAAGGGATCGCCGGAGCTGGATGCGTGGATGTTGGCTCTGGATGAGCATTTGAGCCAGAACATGCCCAGACCGGATGTCCCTCTGGATATCCGTGGCACCGCATTCCAGACACGCGTCTGGAAACTCCTGCTAAGCGTCCGTGAAGGTGAGGTGGTGAGTTACACGGAGCTGGCAAGGCGACTGGGCGAGCCCAAAGCCGTTCGGGCTGTGGCCTCCGCCTGCGGGCGAAACCGCATCGCCGTGCTGATTCCCTGCCATCGGGTGTTGCGCAGTGACGGTTCCCTCGGTGGTTACCGCTGGGGCCTCGACCGAAAACAGCAATTGCTGGAGAAAGAGCGCTCAGCCTCGACCCAGTAGCACCCAGAACTGTCGCTGGAAAAACGCCGTTTCCTGTTTCAACGAAAACAGCTTCGGCGTAAACAGCCAGGTCTGGGTAATGCCCATCAGATAGGTGTAACTCAGCAGTCCCAGATCCTCCGGGTCTTCCTGTGTAGAAATCAGACCCTGCTCAGCTGCCTGGGCAACCAGGTGCCGGAACATCGCAATAATCGACCGGGTCAACGCCCGTTCCCGCTTCAGCGTTCGGCTCATGGCATCGGTTAGTTCGGTCTTGTTCAACAGAATCTCGAACGACTGACGATACTTCCGGTCATTGGCCAACAAGCTCAGCCAGCGTTCAATAAAATGATCCATGGCCTCAATGGGCGTTTCCCGCATGCCAGAACACTCCGCGACCAGGGCTTCCAGCGGTTCCTGGGAGTAGGCAAGTACAGCTTCGTACAGATCATCCTTGTTCTCGAAATGCCAGTAGATCGGCCCACGGCTACAACCGGCTTCTTTGGCAATACGGCTCAAAGTCGTTAGTGAGTAACCGTCCCGGCTAAACAACTTGAGCGCGGCCTCAAGCACAGTCTGGCGGGTTTTCTCGGCATCTTCCTTGGTACGACGCATAAATAGATTTTTCTCGGCGGCTGATCATGAGGTTGGACGATTGGGTTTGGGGTGCCTTTCCAAAACTGTGCGGAGCCATGGATGGCGGAGCCCAAGCGCCACATGGATGTGCCGCAAGGAGCGTGTTTTGGAAAGGCACCCCAAACCCAATCCACCTCCGAAGCCCACAAAAAAGGGCACGAACATCGTGCCCTCGGCTAACCATCAAGGCAAGCAATCAGAGGCTCAGATCTCCCCGTCTGCCGCCATCTCCATATAACTGTCATTGAAACGAAGCTTCACGTTGCCAGAGTCACCCATGATGGACCCATCCGGGAACTCGATGCCCACGAAGTCCGGGCTCATGGCCCCCTGGCCCAGCAGGCCCTTCTCGAAGGAGAACTCACGTACGCTGTCCATCGCTTCAGACGCCTCGTCGCTGTTGATGAAGTCCACCGACATCTGCGGCTCCCAGAACATCTTCATGCCTGCCAGCTGTGCTTCGTAGCCGCCCTGGTCCGTGCCGGAAAGCTCGCCCAGGTATGCCCGCGCCTCCGCACCCTCTGGGGTATCGGACTCAAGAATACTCATGGTCTCGTACCAGGCTCCGACCAATGCCTTGCCCAGCTTGGGATTGTCGGCCAGGGTCTCGGTGTTTACCAGAGTCAGATCCTTGATGTGGCCCGGAATCTGGCTGGAATCAAACAGCTTTGTAGCACCGGGATAGGCTTCCACTTCGCTCAGCAACGGATTCCAGGTTGCCACATGGCGAACATCGTCGGTCTGGAATGCAGAGACCAGATCAGCGTCAGAAATGTTGACCACGCTCAAGTCACGTTCTTCCAGGCCAACGCTGGCCAGGGCGCGGGCCAGGAGGTAGTGGGAGACGGACAACTCAACCAAATGAACGGTTTCGCCTTCCAGCTCTTCGATTCTGGACGCATCTTTTGAAACCAGGCCGTCGTTGCCGTTGGAGTAATCACCGACGATCAGCGCGGTGGTATCCACACCAGAGGCTGCGGGAATCGATAGGCCGTCCATGCTGGTAGCGGTCACGCCATCGAACTGGCCGGCGGTGTACTGGTTGATGGATTCGATGTAGTCGTTCACCTGCACGATATCCACCTCGATATCGTACTTGTCCGCCCACTTTTTCATGATTCCGTAGTCCTCGGCGTATTGCCAGGGCACCCAGCCGGCATAGATGGTCCAGGCGATGCTGAAGGAATCCTTTTCCTGGGCCATTGCACCCATGGACAGGGAGGCCGTGAACAGACCGGCCGCCAGACCTTTGGTGATGTCGCGTGTTTTCATGGTGTCTCTCCTCGGGCCTTGCCCGTGTTTGCAGGTTTGGTCTTTTTCAGGTTTTTTTGGTTGCTGGCATTACTCGGTAATGTCTTCCACGATCACGACCGGCGTGCCGGGCGAAACCGCCTGTCCCGCTTCCCGACGCACGTCAACCACGCGTCCGGTTACGGGGCTCAGTAATTCGATTTCCATCTTCATGGATTCAATAACCGCCACCGGCCGCTGGGCATCGATGGTGTCGCCTGGCTTGACCAGGCACTCCCAGAGGTTACCGGCTACGTGGCTTTCTACCGCGTGCTGGCCTGCTGGCAGGTTGGCAATGTCGTCTTCGCCCGTGTCCTCGATCGGTGCTTCGGAGCTGAAGTTGATCTGGCCCGACTCGATCCAGCGCTGCAGTTCCTCGTCGAAGGCTTGTTTGCGCTTGGCTGTGAAGGTCTGGATTTCGTCGTCGTTGTTCGCCAGAAACTGCTCGTAGTCCTTCAGGTTGAAGCGGGTTTCCTCGACCTTTATCGGGTAGTCGCCATTGGGAAAGTCCCGTCGGATTTGCTGCAGTTCTTCGGCACTGACCTCGTAGAAGCGCACCTGGTCAAAGAACCGGAGCAGCCAGGGCTTGCCGGGCTCGAAGAAATCGGTGGTGCGGTAGCGATTCCACATCTGCAGGGTACGACCGACAAACTGGTAGCCGCCTGGCCCTTCCATGCCGTAGATGCACAGGTAGGCGCCGCCGATGCCCACGGAGTTCTCCGCGGTCCAGGTTCGTGCCGGGTTGTATTTGGTAGTCACCAGCCGGTGCCGGGGATCCAGCGGCGTGGCCACCGGTGCGCCCAGATAGACATCGCCCAGGCCCATGACCAGATAGCTCGCCTCGAAAAGCGTCTTCTTCACCTCATCGATGCTGTCCAGCCCGTTAATACGGCGGATGAATTCCAGGTTGCTCGGGCACCAGGGGGCGTCCTTGCGCACTGACTGCATGTACTTGGCGATGGCGGTCTGGCAGGCCTCGTCATCCCAGGACAGGGGCAGCTGCACGATGCGTGCGGGCACATCCCACTCGGGCTGTTTTTCCAGTTCCTTTTCAGCGCTGATCAGCAGATCCAGCAGCGTGCGTTGGCACAGTTTCTGGCTGTCGTAATGCACCTGCAGGGAGCGGATGCCGGGGGTCAGCTCCAGAATGGCATCGTGATCCTGATCGCGCAGCCACAGCATCAGCGCGTGGGCGCGGAAGCGCAGACGGATATCCAGTTCCATCGGGCCGTATTCCACCAGCACGTAATTGTCGCCGGCGGCCCGATAAACCACGCCGGTTTCGTGTTCATCGTCACTGAGTGACGCCAGAATCGGAGAGGTTGGCGTGATCGGTTTGATATGGGCGGTCGCTGCGGTCAGGGTGGCGATGGACTCGTCGAGGGCTTCCCGCAGGGCCACGGCCTGGTCCTGGCTTACCGGTACAAACTTCACCTTGTCACCGGCTTTCAGCTGGCCCAGTTTCCAGAGGTCAGCGCTGATGACGGTCACCGGGCAGACAAAGCCGCCCAGGCTGGGGCCATCGGGACCGAGAATGACCGGCATATCGCCCGTGAAATCCACGGTGCCAACTGCGTAGGCGTTGTCGTGGATATTGGACGGATGCATACCGGCCTCGCCGCCATCGCTGCGCGCCCATTCCGGTTTCGGGCCAATCAGGCGAACGCCGGTGCGGCTCGAGTTGTAGTGAATCTCCCAGTCGCTGGCGAAGAAGGTGTCTATATCTTCTCCAGTGAAGTAGTCCGGCGCGCCATGGGGGCCATAGGTGACGTGCAGTTTCCAGGTTTTGCCGATGGTCGGTTTCAGTTCGGCAGGAAGGGCTGTCAGACCGGTTGGCTCCGAATCCGCCAGGGCCAGCACATCGCCGGCCCGCAAGGCGCGACCACAATGGCCGCCGAACTGGCCCAGGGTAAAGGTGCTGCACGAGGTCAGGTATTCCGGGCAGTCCAGCCCACCGCTGAATAGAACATAGGCCCGTGCTCCGTCCGCCGTGGTGGCACCCAGCTTCAGGGTAGCGCCAGCGGGCACGTCAATCACCTGCCAGAAGGCGACCGGCTTATCGTCCAGCGTGGCGTCCAGCTGGGCGCCCGTCAGCGCAATCTGGGTGGCGCGGTTGAAGGTGAGCACTGGTCCCTTCAGGGTGATTTCCAGACCTGGAGCCCCTTCCGGATTGCCCAGCAGTCGATTGCCAAGCCGGAACGAATAACTGTCGAAAGGACCCGACGGTGGTACGCCGATTTCCCAATAGCCGATGCGACCGGGGTAGTCCTGGATGGTGGTCAGGGTGCCGCCACTGAGCACATCCACGGTGGCCGGCTGGTAATCGAATTCGTTGAGGGTTCGAGTAAACAGTCTGCCCTCGGCAAAGCGCGGGTCGTCCAGTACCTGGCGCACGTATTTCAGGTTGGTCTCGATGCCATAGAGCTGGCTGTCGTCGAGTGCCTGCATCAACCGCTGGCGGGCCGATTCGCGATCGGCCTCATGCACAATCACCTTGGCGAGCATGGGATCATAGAGCGGCGACACCTCCGTACCCGGTTGGATCCAGGTGTCGATTTTCAGGCCATCCTCTTCGGGCCAGGCCACGTTGGTGAGCAGGCCTGCGCCGGGCTGGAAATCCTTGTTGGGGTCTTCCGCATAGATCCGGGCCTGGATGGCGTGGCCGGAAGGCGCGAGGTTGCTGCCCAGTTTTGCCAGGTCGGGCAGGGTGCCTGCGCCCAGTTCCACCATCCATCGGACCAGATCCACGCCATAAACCTGCTCGGTCACACCGTGCTCCACCTGTAAGCGGGTATTCACTTCCAGGAAGTAGAACTCGGTGGTGTCCGGGTCGTAGATAAACTCCACGGTGCCGGCACTGCGGTAGCTGATACTTTCGCCCAGCTGGCGCGCGGTGGCGTGCATGCGTGTGCGGACGTCCTCGGTGAGCCCGGGAGCCGGTGCTTCTTCAATCACTTTCTGGTTCCGGCGTTGGGCGGAACAGTCTCGCTCGCCGAGGGCCAGAACCTGGCCTTTGCCATTGCCAAACAGCTGCACTTCCACATGGCGGGCATGTTCCACAAATTTTTCCAGGAACACGCCGTTGTTGCTGAAGTTGTTCTGGCTCAGGCGCTGGACCGACTCGAAGCTCTTGCTGAGATCGTCCGGGCCGTAGCAGCGGGACATGCCAATGCCGCCACCGCCGGCGGTGCTTTTGAGCATCACCGGGTAGCCGATGGTGTCGGCGGCTTTCAGTGCTTCTTCCAGATCGGTCAGCAAGCCAGTGCCCGGGAGCAGTGGCACACCGGCGCTTTCCGCCAGTGACCGGGCCGTATGCTTGAGACCGAATTGCTCCATCTGCTCGGGTGTCGGGCCCAGGAAGACCACGCCCGCGGCGTCACAGCGTCGGGCAAAATCGGCGTTTTCGCTCAAGAAGCCGTAGCCGGGGTGGATGGCGCCGGCACCGCTCTTGCGGATTACCTCGAACAGTTTGTCCTGATCCAGGTAAGTGGTCGCTGCCGGGCCGTCTCCCAGGGAATACGCCTCGTCCGCCTGACGCACATGCAGCGAATCGGAATCCGTTTCGGCGTAGACGGCAACCGAGGTCAGACCCATGTCCCGCAGGGTGCGAATAACCCGGCAGGCGATAGCGCCGCGGTTGGCGATCAGGACCTTTGAGAATCTGCCGCTCAGCTCCATGCCAGCACCTCGATCGGTGTCGGGTTCCAGCCGTTGCAGGGGTTATTCAGCTGCGGGCAGTTGGAGATCATCACTAGAACGTCCATCTTCGCTTCCAGTTCCACGTATTTGCCGGCATCGGAAATCCCGTCGGCGAAGGTGAGTCCGCCGTCTGCCGTGACCGGGACATTCATGAAGAAGTTGATGTTGTGGGTGATGTCCCGTTTGCTCATGCCCAGTTCTTCATGTTCGGTAACGGCCACCAGCCAGCTGTCCCGGCAGGCGTGCATGCACTTTTTCTCAAGGGCATAACGGGTGGTGTTGCTCTCTGCCGCGCAGGCGCCGCCCAGGGTGTCGTGACGGCCGCAGGTGTCTGCGGTGATTTCCAGCATCACGTTGTTTTCAGAAGACATCAGTTTCGAGCCGGCGGTCAGGTAGACATTGCCCTGCTCACGGATGGTGTCCACGGCACTGTAGCGTTCGGTTGGATTGTGGGCGTTGTAGAACAGGGTGTCGGCGGCCTGGTTGCCTTCCAGATCCAGGATTCGGACGGTCTGGCCGGCTTTCACCACTTTCAGGAAATACTCGCCAGCCGGCACGGTTTCGCGGAAGGCGGCATTTTCGGGCTTCAATGTGCTTTGCTTGATCATCTCCGGCCTCCCATTACTGCATCAGGTGATAAAGAGCGGTGTTGGCAAATGCCCGTGTCGCCTCGGGCGACGAGGTTTTGCACGGATCGGCATCGGTCACCGGGGCCGCCTTGAACAACTGGTACCGCAGCGGATGGCTGGGGTATTCGCTGGCCGGATTCATCGGATGCGGGCAGGTGTGCAGCACCACGATGGTGTCCATCTCGAATCGAAGGTCCACTGTGGCGCCGGCGTGGGAGTGACCCTCGGCGAAAGTCATGTTGCCGTCTTCGTCGGTATTTACCTTGCTGAACCAGTTCAGGTTGGCAGTCAGGTCTTTCTTGCCGAGGCCATGCTTGGCCAGCTCGTTCAGGAAGCTGTTGAACCCGTTTCGGTGGTAGTGGTTATGGGCTTCCTGATAGGTCTTTTTGCCCCAGCGCTTTTCCACCAGATCGGCATTGCAGGTGCCGGCGACGGTGTCGTGCCAGCCCAGGTCATCGCGGATGATGGAGGCAAATACCCGGCCCATGTCCGAGAGCAACACGTGGCCCTTGGTGAGCAGGAAGGTGTGCTGGTTTTTCAGGGTGTCCGGCATGTTGTACCGCTCGAGCGGGTTCTCGGGGTTGTACATCAACATGCCGACGTTGGCACCGCCGGTTTCGTCAATCAGGCGCAGCACGTGGCCGCGGCGCATGATAAAGGACCAGTGGGATCCGCCGGGAATCAGATCGTCGTAGAGGGGGGTTGCGGTTTGCAACATGGCCTTTTCCTCCTGGTTAGGGCATTTAAAAAGCGAGAGGCGTCAGTAACTGAGCGATCCTCCCGGGCTTTTGTCCCGCCGTGTAACCTTGGAAAAGGTCGTCAACTCTCGGACCAGCCGTCTGCACGGATTGATGGCAGACCGGAACCCTAGTTGACCATTGGTCAGATTGTGGCGCGTTGATTGTGGTTTCAGTAACCGACTTCTCGCTGCGTAATGGATACTCTGCAGAGTCCATGCCAATCGCTAAATTACTGTTTTTATTGTGGTGGGATTTGAGGTGTCTGACAGGTCTGCTTCTTGCCTGGGCGAGCGCACTGTTTTTGTGCATCGAGCAGTGCCTTTCCTGTGCATTTATTTTCGGAGAGTGATTTCGGAGCCGCGCCAATGGTGGCATGGCCTTCGAGCCATCTACTACCAAGGGAGGAGTTTTTCGCCTCCATCGCACCATTCAACTTTCCGGGTTTGGCGTCTACATTGAATGGGTAAACGCGAAAGGCCGCGTTGCCCTGCGACAAACACAACAAGAGGTCGAGATCATGATCTACGCACAACCAGGAAAGGATGGCTCCGTCGTTTCTTTCAAATCCCGTTACGAGAACTACATCGGTGGGGAGTGGGTTGCCCCGGTAAAAGGCCAGTATTTCGAGAACATCACACCGGTCACTGGCAATGTGATCTGTGAAATTCCGCGCTCCAGTGCCGAAGATATTGATCTGGCCCTGGACGCAGCGCACAAGGCGGCACCTGCGTGGGGCAGGACCTCTCCCACCGAGCGTTCCAACATCCTGCTGAAAATTGCGGACCGCATCGAGGCCAACCTCGAGAAGCTCGCAGTCGCTGAAACCTGGGACAACGGCAAGGCCGTGCGCGAAACCCTGAACGCCGACATTCCCCTCGCGGCTGATCACTTCCGCTACTTCGCGGGTTGTCTTCGTGCCCAGGAAGGCCACATGGGCGAGATCGACCACAATACCGTGGCATACCATTTCCACGAGCCGCTGGGCGTGGTTGGTCAGATTATTCCCTGGAACTTCCCG
>NZ_DDOI01000078.1:14336-14473 GCF_002341575.1 Marinobacter sp. UBA2498
GAGCAGACCCCTGCCAGCATTCTGGTCCTGATGGAAATCATTGGCGACCTGCTGCCGCCAGGCGTACTGAACATCGTGAACGGTTATGGCATTGAGGCTGGCCAGGCCCTGGCCACCAGCAAGCGCATCGCCAAGAT
>NZ_DDOI01000078.1:14810-14946 GCF_002341575.1 Marinobacter sp. UBA2498
CAGGAAGACATGTTCGAAGAGTTCATGCAGAAGGTGGTTGAGCGGACCAAGTCGATCAAGCGCGGCAACCCGCTGGACACCGACGTTCAGGTTGGCGCCCAGGCGTCCAAGGAACAGTTCGACAAGATCATGTCCT
>NZ_DDOI01000052.1:0-7759 GCF_002341575.1 Marinobacter sp. UBA2498
ATGCTGGGGTTTTTTATTGCCTGAAATTCACGGCCTCACTCACGGCAGGCCGGTGATATACTCTCCCCATAACGAACGACATCTCAGAATGGAGCCTGCCAATGCCTGCCACTGATCACCTGGTTATTTTCGATACAACGCTCCGTGATGGCGAGCAAAGCCCCGGTGCCACCATGAACAAAGCCGAGAAGCTCCGCATTGCGAAAGCGCTGGAAAAGCTCCGGGTGGATGTTATTGAGGCAGGATTCGCGATTGCCAGCCAGGGCGATTTCGAGGCGGTGAAAGCGATCGCCGAGTCCATCAAGGACTCAACGATCTGCAGTCTAGCCCGGGCGCTCGACAAGGATATCGATCGCGCGGCAGAAGCTATCCGGCCGGCACAGCGCGGGCGTATTCATACGTTTATAGCCACGTCGCCCATTCACATGAAGCACAAGCTGCAGATGCAGCCGGATGAGGTGATTGAGCAGGCGGTTCGCTCAGTGAAACGCGCGCGGAGTCATGTCGACGACGTCGAATTCTCCTGCGAGGACGCCGGACGTTCCGAACTGGACTTCCTCTGCCGGATCATCGAGGCCGCCATCGATGCCGGTGCCAGCACGATCAATATCCCGGATACGGTCGGTTATGCCATTCCCGAGCAGTTCGGTGAAACCATCCGTCAGTTGTTGAACCGGATTCCAAACGCGGACAAAGCTATTTTTTCAGTGCATTGCCACAACGACCTGGGTCTGGCTGTGTCGAACTCCCTGGCGGCGGTTTCCCAGGGAGCCCGTCAGGTAGAGTGCACCATCAATGGGCTGGGTGAGCGGGCCGGTAACGCGGCGCTCGAAGAAATTGTCATGGCGGTTCGTACCCGCCAGGATCTGTTCCATATCGATACCCGCATTGATGCCCAGCACATCGTGCCGGCGTCTCGTCTTGTTTCTACAATCACCGGTTTTCCGGTACAGCCCAACAAGGCTATCGTCGGCGCCAATGCCTTTGCCCATGAATCCGGGATACACCAGGATGGGGTTCTGAAGCACCGGGAGACTTATGAGATCATGCGGGCGCAGGACGTTGGTTGGCATACCAACAGCCTCGTCCTGGGCAAACACTCCGGTCGGAACGCCTTCCGTACCCGTTTGCTGGAGCTCGGAATTCAGTTTGAGACCGAGACGGAGCTGAATGAGGCCTTTACACGGTTCAAGGCGCTGGCAGATCTGAAACATGAGATTTTCGATGAGGATCTTCAGGCGATTGCCACCGATACCCGGCAGAAAGAGGAAGACGGCCGTTATGGCCTGGTCTGTATGCAGGTCTGCTCGGAGACCGGAGTCGTACCCAAAGCCAATCTCACGCTGAGCGTAGACGGCAAAGAGCACAAGGTTGAAGCCGAGGGCAGCGGGCCGGTCGATGCCACGTTCAAGGCAATCGAATCTCTGGTGGATTCCGGCTGCAATCTCCAGCTGTATTCCGTAAACAACATTACCAGCGGCACCGATGCCCAGGGCGAGGTGACGGTACGCCTGGAGCGCGGTGGCCGCATCGTTAACGGCGTGGGTGCTGATACTGATATCATCATCGCGTCCGCCAAGGCTTACATTGAGGCCCTGAACCTGATCAGCAAGGGCGGAATTCGACAGCATCCCCAGGTCGCGGATGTGTGAGAATGGTTATTCGGTGAGTCGCGACAGGCGAAGGTAATGGTTGGATCGGAAGCAGAGCGTCAGTTTTATCTGGGAGCAGCGGGGATACGCATGTGGTATGCCCGGCAACCGTTGCCCGGCGCGGCGCCAAGCCCGGATTTTGAGTTTCCCGAGGAGAGTCAGGTTCCGGAGCCAATGCCTGGAACTTCTGAAACCATACCCAGTCCGGTAAGAGATGCCGGTCGCCCTGCGCCGCGTAAACCGACGGGCCCAGATAGAACTGAAGGCGTGGCCCGAATAGCGGATCTTCAGGCCTTGATGGAAGGTGAGGCTGTCGCGCCAGGCAACGCCTCCCGACAGCCTCCCCAATCGCCTGCCGTGTCGGATGACGCTGCGAACTCTCCGGAGCCCGCAGCGCCAGAGGACATGTCAGAGCAGCCTGCCGGGATTCCCTCTGAAAACGTTAACGTCATGATCTGGGCGGGAACCAGGGCGGTACTGATCGGAGGTATGTCTGCGGATGCCAGCAGTCGACTGCAGGAAACCCTCGCACTGAATATTCTCAAGAGCCTTGGTGAGGAGCAGCCTCAAGTGCTCGGGCAAGTCTCCTGGCCTATCTTCAACAATCTGTTGGTGCCCGGGAACTCCGGCCATGACTTTGTTGAGGTGATGCGCAGTGTTCTGTCGGGCCTGGAACGTCAGCAGGTTGTCGTCTTGCAGGGTGGAGAGGATGCAGAAAAAAGCTGGCTGAGCGAAGCCCTTGGACACGACGCAGCAGTCCGGTTTCCGCACACCCTTGCTGAGATTGCCGGCAACCCGACATTGAAGCGCTCCCTGTGGCAACAGATACGGCCTCTGGTCGCCCGTTAATGCCTTATCCGGAAACCTACCAAAAAGTTCTTGATGCCGATCTTATTGTGCGCCCCCTGGTGCCCGAGGATGTCCCGGATGTGCTCGATATAGAGCGCCAGGGTTATTCGCACCCCTGGAGCGAATCGGTGTTTCTGGATTGTTTCAAGGACAACTACCGGCTCTGGGGTGCCTGCCATGGGGGCAAACTCACCGCGTACGCTGTCGTGGCCTACATGGTTGATGAAGCGCATTTGCTGAATATCTGCGTCCACCCGAGAGCCCGCGGTGAGGGGGTGGGGCGCTATCTTCTGAGGCATGTTCTGGCAACCGCAGCTCATGAAGGTATGGCTCAGCTGTTGCTCGAAGTAAGGGACAGCAATCATGCCGCTATCGCGTTGTACCAGAATGAAGGCTTTCACGAGATCGGCCAGCGCCCCGGGTATTATCCGTCTGCCAGTGGGCGGGAGGATGCCCGGGTCCTGATGCTTGCCCTCGGCCAGTGATCACTGCAGTGCGAGTTAGCGTCACAGCGGCATAGGGCCTATAATGGCCGCCTTTTCCAGAACTTCAGATTCAGGTTGCTTTTCGATTATGTCTAACCTTTCCCAGGAAGTGGCCAAGCGCCGCACCTTCGCCATTATCTCGCACCCGGATGCCGGTAAGACCACGATTACCGAGAAGGTGCTATTGTTCGGGCAGGCAATCCAGAAGGCCGGTACCGTCAAGGGAAAGAAGTCTGGCCAGCACGCCAAGTCCGACTGGATGGAAATGGAGAAAGAGCGGGGTATTTCGGTAACCACCTCCGTCATGCAGTTTCCTTATGGTGGCAAGCTGGTGAACCTGCTGGATACGCCGGGCCACGAAGACTTCTCGGAGGACACCTACCGCACGCTCACGGCGGTGGACTCCTGTCTGATGGTTATTGACAGCGCCAAGGGTGTCGAGGAACGGACCATCAAACTGATGGAGGTTACCCGGCTGCGGGATACGCCGATTATCACGTTCATGAACAAGCTGGATCGGGACACCCGGGATCCGGTGGAGCTGATGGACGAGGTTGAGGAAGTTCTGAAAATTGCCTGTGCACCGATCACCTGGCCCATCGGTATGGGCAAGAGCTTCAAAGGGGTTTATCACCTGCTTCGGGACGAGGTTATTCTGTATCAGTCCGGCCAGGGCCATATGATTCAGGACAAGCGCGTTATCTCGGGGCTGGACAATCCCGAGCTTGATCAGGCGATTGGCGCTTACGCCGGCGATCTGCGTGATGAAATTGAGCTGGTCAAAGGCGCGTCCCACGAGTTTGACCAGGAAGCTTTTCTTGCCGGTGAACTGACGCCAGTCTTCTTTGGTACCGCACTGGGTAACTTCGGCGTGGACCACATGCTCGATGGTCTGGTGGAGTGGGCCCCGGCGCCGCAACCGCGGGAAACCGACCAGAGACTGGTCCAGCCGGCCGAGGACGGGTTCTCGGGCTTCGTATTCAAGATTCAGGCAAATATGGATCCACAGCATCGTGACCGTGTTGCCTTCCTCCGCATTGTCTCCGGCAGTTACAACCAGGGTATGAAGGCTCGTCATGTCCGTATTGGCAAGGAAGTCCGGTTTTCCGACGCGCTGACGTTCATGGCCGGCGACCGCGAACACGCCGAGCAGGCGTTTGCCGGCGATATTATCGGCCTGCACAACCATGGCACCATTCAGTTGGGTGATACCTTTACTGCTGGCGACGACATGAAGTTCACCGGCATCCCCAACTTTGCGCCCGAATTGTTCCGCCGGATTCGCCTGAAGGATCCGCTCAAGGCCAAGCAGCTCCAGAAAGGGCTGATACAGCTGTCCGAAGAGGGTGCCGTCCAGGTGTTCAGGCCGCTTCGGAATAACGATCTCATCGTCGGGGCGGTCGGTGTGCTGCAGTTCGATGTGGTGGTCAGTCGCTTGAAAAGCGAATACAAGGTGGAGGCCATCTACGAGCCAATTAACGTAGCTACTGCGCGGTGGGTCACCTGCAGCGATGAGCGCAAACTTGATGAGTTCCAGCGCAAGAATAACGACAACCTGGCCCTCGATGGGAGTGACAGGCTGGCCTACATTGCTCCGACCATGGTCAACCTGAACCTGGCCCAGGAGCGGTATCCGGACATCCAGTTCCACAAGACCCGGGAGCATTAACGGTTCCGGGCGGAGGTGACTGTGCAGCTGATCGACGCCCATTGCCATTTCGATTTTCCCCAGTTCGATGGCCGCCGCGATAAAGAGCTTGAGCAGGGCCGATCGCGCGGACTCCGGGGGCTGGTGATACCCGGTGTCCGGCGAGCGGACTGGGACCGCGTCCGCGAGACAGCGCTGGCTCATGATGGTCTGTTTTACTGTCTCGGCATTCACCCCTGGTTTGTGGAAGAGCATTCTGAAGAAGATCTGACTCAGCTCCGCCGATTGCTGGAGGGTCGTCCCGACCGCTGTGTGGCAATCGGTGAATGCGGACTCGATCGAATCCGGGGAAGTCTCGAAGCGCAGTTGCCCTGGTTTGAAGCCCAGGTGGCGCTGGCTGACGAACTGAATTTGCCGCTGGTGATCCACTCCGTCAAGACCCATGACGAAGTTCACGGTGTGCTCAATCGTCGCCAGTGGCAGGGTCGAGCACTGATTCACGGATTCAGCGGAAGCTTCCAGCAGGCTGCAAAGCTGGTCGATCTTGGGTGCTTTATCGGGGTAGGGGGTGTGATCACCCATCCCAGGGCCCGAAAGACCCGCGACGCAGTCGCAAAATTGCCACTGGAGGCGCTGGTGCTTGAGACAGACGCCCCGGACATGGCGCCGGAAGGCGTGCCACAGGGAGAGAACTCCCCACGCTATCTGCCGGATATTCTGGACGCGCTCGCGGAGCTCCGTGGCACGTCGCCGGAGCATCTGGCGCCGGCGCTTCTGGATAACGTGTCGGGGCTGTACGGTTGGGCGACTGCCGGTATAGGGGAATAACGAAACGAATCGACACAGGGTTGGCTTTCCTGGGTGGTTCGAGTATACTTCGCGCCCTGGCTTTTCAAGGCGATGTCATTATCTCAGCCCCGAATGATGGCAACGCAACACAGGTATGGAACCCCCTCCGGATGCCTTGCATTTACCGGCGGTGGTTTTTAACGTTTCTTATATAGCGTTCAAGGCGGAATCAATGAAGACTCTGAGTGCGAAACCAGAAACAGTAAAACGTGACTGGTACGTTGTAGACGCAGCCGGCAAGACGCTGGGTCGTCTGTCAACCGAAATCGCCCTTCGTCTGCGGGGCAAGCATAAGCCTGAGTACACCCCCCACGTAGACACTGGCGATTACATTGTAGTGATCAACGCCAGCCAGGTGCGGGTTACCGGCAAGAAAGCATCTGACAAGATGTACTACAGTCATACCGGCTTTCCGGGTGGAATCAAATCCATCAACTTCGAGAAGCTGGTCGACAAGGCACCCGAGCAAATCATCCAGAAGTCTGTCAAAGGCATGCTTCCGAAGGGACCGCTCGGTCGCGCCATGTTCAAGAAGCTGAAAATCTATGCCGGCGCTGAGCACCCTCACGCAGCCCAGCAGCCCAAAGAACTCGACATTTAACGGAAGGCGGATATGTCTGTAGCACAAAATTACGGTACTGGTCGCCGCAAGACATCCACGGCTCGGGTTTTTATCAAGCCGGGAAGCGGTAACATCTCCATCAACGGTCGCACCATCGAAGATTTCTTCGGTCGCGAAACCCTGCGCATGATCGTTCGTCAGCCCCTGGTGGTTGCCGAGTCTACCGATCGTTTTGATATCAACATTACCGTTAAGGGTGGTGGTATCAGTGGCCAGGCCGGCGCAATTCGCCACGGTCTGACCCGCGCTCTGATGGATTACGACGAAACTTTGCGCCCGGCGCTGCGTAAAGCGGGTTATGTTACCCGTGATGCACGTGAAGTTGAGCGTAAGAAAGTGGGTCTGCGCAAGGCGCGTAAGCGTCCTCAGTACTCCAAGCGTTAATTTCGCTGGAGCAGGATCCTGGAAAACCCGGCCCTTTTCGGTCGGGTTTTTTTATGTTCGAGTGATCTGTCAGCAAATTGATCTGGAGCAGGGGTGAGGCGCCAGCGGCGGCTTTCTGACTTGTAAGCCTCTGGTAATTTCATTACCATTTGGACGCTTATATTTTTGGGTTGTGAAGTCCTTTTGATGCGCATTGTCGGCTGTGTTGCGGGCGGTGGCATCGCCTGATGGGAGAAGACCATAATGAATAATGGCGACGTTAGCCAAGGCCGGCGCCGGTTTCTGATCGGTGCTACGTCTGTGGTGGGTGGAGTCGGCGTCGTCGGTGCGGCGGTTCCGTTCCTGGGGTCGTGGAACCCCAGTGCAAAAGCGGAAGCAGCCGGTGCACCGGTAACCGTCAATATCAGCAAGATTGAACCGGGTCAGCAGATCACCGTTGAATGGCGGGGTCAGCCGGTTTGGATCATTCGCCGTACCGACGAGATGAATGAGAACATCGAAAAGCTTAACGATCGGGTGAAAGATCCGAACTCGGAAGTGCCGCAACAACCTGAGTACATCGACGGCATACTCCGGTCGCTGAAGCCGGAATTTGCTGTGTTGGTCGGGCTGTGTACGCACCTCGGTTGTGTTCCGTCCTACCGGCCGGAAGTTGCACCGGCAGACCTGGGTGATGAGTGGCTGGGCGGTCTCTTCTGTCCTTGTCATGGTTCCCGCTACGACATGGCAGGAAGGGTATACGAGGCACAGCCAGCACCCACAAACCTTGTGGTTCCGCCGTACCGTTTCGACGATGATTCGACCCTCACGATTGGTCTTGATCCGGAGGCAGCGTAATGAGCAAATTACTTCACTGGGTGGACGAGCGCCTTCCGGTCATCGAAGCCTGGAACAAGCATCTGGGCAAGTACTATGCTCCGAAAAACTTCAACATCTGGTACTTCTTCGGATCACTGGCGATGCTGGTACTGGTTAACCAGCTGGTGACCGGTATCTGGCTCACCATGAGCTATAACCCCTCGGCTGAAGGTGCATTTGCCTCTGTCGAGTACATCATGCGTGATGTCGAGTGGGGCTGGCTGCTGCGTTATCTGCACTCCACAGGAGCGTCCGCATTTTTCGTTGTGGTGTATCTGCACATGTTCCGGGGGCTGATGTATGGCTCCTATCAAAAGCCGCGTGAGCTGATCTGGATCTTCGGTATGCTGATCTACCTGATCCTGATGGCTGAAGCGTTCATGGGCTATCTCCTGCCGTGGGGCCAGATGTC
>NZ_DDOI01000052.1:7902-8667 GCF_002341575.1 Marinobacter sp. UBA2498
CTCTCTGGATTCGTGGTGACTACCTGATTTCCGGTATTACCCTCAACCGATTCTTTGCGCTGCACGTGGTGGCGCTGCCGATCGTGCTTCTGGGCCTGGTAGTGCTTCACATCCTGGCACTGCACGAAGTGGGCTCCAACAACCCCGACGGTATCGATATCAAGAAGAACAAGGACGAAAACGGCATCCCCAAAGACGGAATCCCGTTCCATCCTTACTACACCGTGCACGATCTTCTCGGCGTGGGCGTTTTCTTCTTCATCTTCTTTATCGTGGTGTTCTTCTTCCCGGAAGGTGGCGGGTTGTTCATCGAGAAGCCGAATTTCGAGCCGGCAAACCCGTTGAAAACACCAGATCATATTGCGCCCGTGTGGTACTTCACTCCGTTCTACGCAATGCTGCGTGCGGTGACGATCGACCTGTTCGGTCTTGACGCCAAGTTCTGGGGTGTTGTTGTGATGGGTGCGGCAATCGCCATCCTGTTCGTACTGCCCTGGCTGGATAAGAGCCCGGTACGGTCCATGCGTTACAAAGGCTGGTTGAGCCGTATTGCACTGGCCATCTTCGTGGTGAGCTTTGTGATCCTCGGCTATCTCGGTCTTGTACCCGCTACCGAAGGCCGCACAATGGTTGCCCAGATTCTGACGGTGCTGTACTTCCTCTACTTTATCCTCATGCCGTTCTATACGCGCATGGAGAAAACCAAGCCAGTTCCAGAGAGGGTGACAGGATAATGAGAAAGCTGATTTTTGGTCTTTTCATCGC
>NZ_DDOI01000052.1:8858-22399 GCF_002341575.1 Marinobacter sp. UBA2498
TATGAGGAAAACCTGATCTTCACCGGCGCCAAAATTGGCGAGCTGATGAAAAACTCCATGAACAAAGACATGGCGGCTGACTGGTTCGGTGCTCCGCCACCGGATCTTACGCTCGAAACCCGTCTGCGTGGCGAAGCGTGGGTATATTCCTACCTCCGCGGTTTCTACAAGGACGAGTCCCGTCCGCTGGGCGTCAATAACGTGGTATTCCCGAATGTCGGTATGCCCCATGTTCTGGTTGATTTGCAGGGGCTCTGCGCCGTTGAACCGAAAATCGGAACGCCGGCCAGCGTTGAGCCCCTGAGTGGCAACATCAATAACGCGGATGTTTGCCCGGAGTACGCTATCGAAGGCAGCATGTCTGGAGCAGAGTTTGACCAGGCCATGTATGATCTGACCAACTTCATGTCTTACATGGGTGATCCGATCAAGCTTGAGCGTGAGCGTCTGGGGATCTTTGTCCTGATCTTTGTGGCCATCTTCTTCGTGTTCGCCTACCTGCTCAATCGTGAGTACTGGAAGGACGTACACTGAGAAATAGGGTATAATCCCGTCCCCTGAGTTCCAGCGGGCATAACCGGCCCGCTGGATTTTTGCGTTTTTTCAGGATCATTTCGGTTTGTTTACTCGTGAGGTAGTTCTATGGGCGTTGTGACCAAGCGGTCATCAATGACGTTTTTCTCGGATCCGGCCAGCCATTACAGCCACAGAGTGCGGATTGTACTGGCAGAGAAGGGTGTTACCGTCGATATCGTTGATGTGGATCCCGACAATCCGCCGGCTGAACTGGCCGACCTGAACCCGTACAACGCCCTGCCGACGCTGGTGGATCGTGATCTGGTGCTTTATGAGCCCAACATCATGATGGAGTACCTCGACGAGCGTTTCCCGCATCCGCCCTTGTTGCCGGTATACCCGGTTGCTCGAGCCAACAGCCGTCTGATGATCCATCGGATCCAGAAAGACTGGTGTGGCCTGGTCGACCAGATTCTGGCTCAGCCGAATGCCAAGGCTTCTGAGACAGCGCGCAAAGAGCTGAAGGAAAGCCTGTTGGCGACGGCGCCCCTGTTTGGGGAGATGCCCTTCTTCTTGTCCGAAGAGTTCACCATCGTAGACTGCTGTATTGCCCCGATCTTCTGGCGTCTCCCGTCGCTGGGCATTGAGCTGAATGAAAAGCAGGCCAAGCCACTTCAGAAGTACATGGAGAGCATCTTCAGCCGGGAAGGCTTCAAGGCAAGCCTGTCAGATCTGGAAGAAGACATTCGCAGCTGATTTGGTAACGTTCCGCTTGCCGGAGCAGGAGAGTGGCAGTGGCTGAGAGTAAAAACACCATGACGTCCAGCCGTCCGTACCTGGTACGAGCATTCAATGAGTGGATTCTGGACAATGACTGTACCCCCTACATTGTAGTGGACGCAGGCATTCAGGGTGTGCAGGTGCCGACAGAGCATGTCGCGAACGGGCAGATTGTGCTGAATATCAGCCCGGGCGCCGTGCGCGGCCTGGTCATCGGGAATGGAGCGCTGGAATTCAGTGCCCGTTTCGGTGGCGTGCCCATGCAGGTGTTTATTCCGTTGCAGGCGGTGATGGCAATCTACGCCAAGGAAAACGGCGAGGGCATGGTCTTCGGCAGTGAGCCGGGCTCTCCCGATCCTGACGGTACCTCGAAGGAGCGCGATGGTGAGCAGGCGTCACCTGGTCAGGAGGATCGCCCCTCTGGCAGGCCTACCCTCAAGGTTGTGAAATAACGCCAGCGCACTCGTTTTGAAAAGCCAGCTTACGCTGGCTTTTTTTATCCCCCGAAGATTTTTGCGTCGATAAGCCCGCAAAGGGCATTGATGATGAGCAGCAGCAGAGGTGTAGCCTCCGTGGGACTGAGATCGTTCAGGGCGATTTCGTGGTCCTCTGGATGCAACAAAGAGGTTATGTCCGATTTCTCCCTGGCACTAAGAACCACAACACTCATTTCCCGATCATGGGCAACCTGGATAGCCTGGATAAGATTTGCCTTGTGGCCATCGTCGACGATCACGAACAACAGATCCCCGGGTTTGCCAATCGCCCGGACCTGACGCGAGAAGGTATCGTTGAAACGGTTATCCCGGCAGATGGCCGAATAGGTCGTTGCGTCGGCGCCGAGATTGATGGCGGGCAGTGCCGGCCTGTCCTGTTCGAAACGGTTCAGAAGCGCGGTACAGAAGTACTGGGCCAGAATGTTGGCATTACCGTTGGCGCAGGTAACTATTTTCCCGTCCTGGAGCAGAGTTTCCACGAAGGCATTGGCAACCTCCTCGATAGCAGGGCCGGCCGTACTCGCGGCCTGCGCGGTATGCTCCATATGGCTTGCGAACCACTGGTTGATCTGGTGTTCGGTGTCGGTCATTTTCGGTATCACTATCCTGCCAGAATTGCATTCCTGATCCATTGTACCCGGTATTTTTTGACGGTACCCGGGCTGATGGCAACCACATCTATCCGTGAGAGACTGTTCCAGAGCCCGTGCCTGTGCAGGTAAAACGAGACTGCACGAATCAGGCGTTTCTGTTTGGGGTAATTGATGGAGCTTGCAGGATCTACAAGGCTGCCAGCGCCCCGATAGCGGACCTCGAAGAATACGAGAGTCTCACCTTCCTGTCCGACGAGATCAATCTCGCCGCCGCGATTGTAGACGTTGCGCTCAATAATCCGGACGCCCCGACTGGCGAGGTAACGGGCTGCAACGCCCTCGAAGTGGTTACCCAGGGTTTTGGTGCCATCCATGGCTACTGTTTTTCTCCGTTGGTGTTATTCGCTGAGAGGTGGGGCTTCCTCTTGAGCGCCTTCCATCTCTCCCTCTTCGGTTACCGGTTCAGGAATGAGTTCAGGGGCGCCGTTGCGGAACTGGGCCCAGAGTTGTTCCCGATGGATGCTGCCCTCGGGCGTCATGGTCAGCACACCTGTTTGGCCTGATATCGAGGCGCTTTCAACCTGTTTCAGCAACGGCAGGCGTTTGCTCAGGTGCCACGCATCGGCGCCCATGGCGAAAAGGCGCCCGGGCTGGCCACGGGTTCCGGACAGATTTTCGGTAGCTCGCGTACGCAGCTCATTGTCGTCGCCCAGTACCCAGGGAATATCAGTGAAAATAACGCCGTTCAGGTCACGGTCCCGTGAAGGTGCGGGTGTGCCCTCATAGATAATGGAAGGCGAGTACACAGGCAGGTCCCCGCCGAAATAGAAGGCGAAAAGCGGTTTGAACTGTCGGGCGACAGTGGGCTCTGCCACCATGACGATGGCGTCGGCATCCTGCCGGCGACGCGGCTCGAATTCGACATTCATGCCAATGGTGCGTTCAACCTGGATGGCCCGGTCGCGGGAAACGGTAATGCCCAGCAGGTCAGCCGTTACCGCCCTGAGGTTGTCTTCCCGATAGAAGCGCTCGATATCCAGGGCAACCCCTTCATGGGACGCCATGCGTTTCAGCAACGCAGCCTCAACGCGATCGCCCCATTCGCCGCCGGGGATAAGCACCAGAACCTGGCGCAGCTGTTCTGCGGCAAGCCGGTCGGCAATTTGCCGGGCCTCGTCCTCTGCCGAGAGACCGAACTGGTAGAGTCCGTCAGCAGGCTTGGTATCCGCCGGCAGGTAATTCAGCCCGAGAGCGGGTACGGGCAGCGTATTCATGGAACCCAGTCCGGCCAGTGCCTCTTTTTCCAGGGGGCCGACAATCAGGTCGATATCCTGTTCCGATAGCTGCTTGTAAAGTTCGCTGAAAGACGTGCCGGCGGTATCAAAGATCCGAATGTCGGTTTTGCCCCGGTCAGCAGTGTCATCCAGGTAGTACGCTGCCAAAAAGCCATCCCGGATGGCCTTGCCCGCCGTTGCCAGCGGGCCCTGGAGAGGCAGGGCAAGAGCGATTTTTTCCGGACGGCTGTCCGCCAGTGTGGCGATCAGTTGGAGTTCCGAGGGCAGAATCTGGGCGGCAGGATGGCCGGGCCAGTTGTTTTGCCAACCCCGGATGAGTCGGCCCTGCTCGTCTATGCCGGTTTCTGCAGTGCGCACCAGGTTTGCCAGCTCCAGCCAGCCCTGGGCCTCATAGCCAATCGCTTCGGCAGAGGCCGAGCTCAGCTCGGTGCCCGGTACCTTCTCCAGCAGGGACCAGATGCGGTTATGAATCTGTTGCGCATCCGCGGTGTTATCCGTCTGGGCCAGCAGGATAAGGGTCATGGCCGCAGGCATCGGCTTGCCCGCCAGGTCATAAGTGTCCGCCTGCAGGTTGGCGGCCCGGGCCATCAGGTCGGCCGGGTACTCTATAAAGGTCGACGGCGTGAGTTCGGCGGCAAGCGCCTCTGCCCAGGATTCGTCCTCAAGGGCCTTGGCGCTTGCCATGGCTAGCAGGAGTTTCTGGTTGCCAAGGTCCGCAGCCGGTTGCGCCAGCTGCGAACTTTGAAGTAGCGTTCGTGCTGCCACGTGGTTGCCCTGGTCCTGAAACCTGCTGGCGATCCGGAGGAGGTAGGCCTGGGCGGTCTCGATATTATCTTCGTTGCCGGCAAGCTCGAGGGCCTGGTCGGCCGTTTGCGCGACGTGGGTTTCGAGATTGACGGTGGCGCAGCCCGCCGACAAAAGGGCGGCAGTAAATACGCTGGCCAGGGCTCGTTGATGAATACGGATATTTAACATGGCAGGCTCGACATACTCCGGATGATTGGGCTTGTAGCGCCAGACTAACGCTGGCAAGTTTAACAGCTCCGGGGTTAATTCACATGACGTAACTGTCACGCTCCCGGATACCCCATCACAGAGGCACACGCTTTGAAAAACGAGGTCAGCGATTACCCGTCGTCCGATAGCCGCAGGGATGAACCGGGCGGCACTCTTTATGTTGTTGCCACCCCGATTGGCAACCTTGATGATCTATCTCCAAGAGCAACCCGGACCCTCGCCCACGTGGATGTGGTCGCGGCAGAGGATACGCGCCACAGTGGCCGGCTATTGAGCCATCTGGGCATTCAGAAGCGAATGATCGCATTGCATGACCATAACGAAAAAGATCGCGCAGCCGGAATCCTCGCTGAGCTTAAGGCCGGGCGCGATGTGGCGCTGATCTCCGACGCCGGTACACCGCTTATCTCCGATCCCGGATACGTGCTGGTGCGCGACGCCAGGGCTGCGGGGTATCGGGTGAGCCCGATTCCGGGGCCCTGTGCACTGGTAGTGGCTCTGAGCGCGGCCGGCCTGCCGACGGATCGCTTTCTGTACGTGGGATTTCTGCCTGCCAAGCGCTCGGGTCGCAGGGCCAGTCTTGAGCCGCTGGCCAGTGAGCCGGCCACTCTGGTGTTCTATGAATCGCCGCACAGGATTCTGGAGTCGGTACGGGATATTGCCGAGGTGCTGGGCGAGGATCGTGAGATGGTTCTGGGGCGGGAAATCACCAAGACCTTCGAAACCTTTTATTCCGGTTCGATTGCGGAGGTTCTGGCAGAGTTGGAGCAGGATCCCCACGGAACCCGTGGGGAGTTCGTGGTCATGGTTCGAGGTGCGATGGCGCAACCTGGTAATGATGACGCGGCTACCATGGATGTGGACCGTGTGCTTCGGGTTTTGCTGGCAGAGCTTCCGGTGAAGAAGGTCGCCAAAATGGCCTCGGAGCTGACCGGTCTGTCGAAGAATGAGCTGTACCAGCGCGCACTGGCGCTGAAAGACAGCTGAGTACAGTGGCGTTTTCCCTTGCAAGGCTCTGAGCGCAGGAGTATTGTCTCGCCCGAGCTCGCCAGACAGTCGCCGCCGGTTTTCCGGGGGAGGAAAGTCCGGGCTCCACAGGGCAAGGTGCCAGGTAACGCCTGGGCGGCGCGAGCCGACGGAAAGTGCAACAGAAAGTATACCGCCTAAGCGCCCTCGGGCGCCGGTAAGGGTGAAACGGTGCGGTAAGAGCGCACCGCGTGGCTGGCAACAGTCCACGGCGATGGTAAACCCCACCTGGAGCAAGACCAAATAGGAATCCAATGGCGTGGCCCGCGCTGGATTCGGGTAGGTTGCTTGAGGTCTGTGGTGACGCAGACCCTAGATGAATGACTGTCCAAGACAGAACCCGGCTTATCGGCGAGCTCGCTCTTTTCCCTTCCAGTGACATTCGTCATTCTCAACAGATGTCCTTTATAGCCAAAAAATCTTAAACCTCACTTGCAGTCTTCAGACTTTTTTGCAGGTATTTGATTTTACTTCTTTTCTTTTCCGTTATCTCACCATTTCATCGAATCCGCCTCCGTAACCTCTTGTCATAAAAGGAACTTTTGCAAGTGTGGCGCTGTTTGCGGCGCTTGCATTGTGTATTGCGTGTTTCTATAGTGTGCAGAAGTGGGAAAAAGTGGTTTCTAGTGGTTTTTTGTGGATATCGGGCACCCAGAGACAGCGTAAATGAGTAATTTTCTCGGCAGTCATGCCATCAATATGGATGCGAAGGGTCGCCTGGCGATCCCCTCCAAGGTACGCGAAGAGCTCGCGCAGGCCTGTGGTGGGCGCATTGTATTGACAGCAAACGCTGACGAGGAGCGGTGTCTGCTGGTCTATCCGGAGCCCGAATGGGAAGTTCTACGTCCTAAAATCGAGGCGCTTCCCAACATGAATAAGGCGGCCCGGCGGCTGCAGCGCCTGATCCTGGGTAATGCTGCGCCCATGGAGCTGGATTCGGCCGGGCGCATTCTGATTCCGCCAACCCTTAGAAGCTATGCCCATCTGGAGAAAAAGCTGATGTTGATCGGGCAAGGCAAGAAGCTAGAGCTCTGGAGTGAAGAGCGCTGGTTTGCCTGGCTGGATGAATCCTCTGATGACGAAGACATGCCGCCCGAGATGGAGGCGCTGTCCTTATGACCGCCGATCGCAACCAGGAGGCCGGGGCAGCGTACTCGCATCGCTCGGTGCTCCTGGATTCGGCGGTCGACTATCTGGTCAACGACCCCGACGGTTATTACGTGGATGGCACCTTTGGGCGGGGTGGTCACAGCCGCCTGATTCTCGGTCGCCTCGGCCCGTCGGCGCGGTTGCTGGGTATCGACAAGGATCCCGAGGCGATACGCGCGGCGAAGGAATTGGAAGCCCAGGATAACCGGTTCCACAGTTTCCACGGTTCGTTTGCGGAGCTGGGCGCTGCGGTGGTCGGTCAGGGTTGGCAGACAGTGAATGGTGTGTTGCTGGATCTCGGCGTGTCATCGCCGCAGCTTGATGATGCCTCCCGTGGATTCAGTTTCATGCGTGATGGTCCACTGGACATGCGCATGAATACCGAACAATCGCCCAGCGCCGCCGAATGGCTTGCAACAGCGGACGAGTCGGATATCGCAAACGTGATTTTCCGTTACGGCGAAGAGAAATTCTCGCGGCGCATTGCCCGGCTACTGGTCGAGCGTCGGCAGGAAGCGCCCGTCGAAACCACTCGCCAGTTGGCAGAGTTGGTCAGCGAGGCGGTCCCGAAAAAGGAAAAGCACAAGCATCCGGCTACCCGGACCTTCCAGGCAATCCGGATTTTTATCAACCGGGAGCTGGAAGATCTCGAAGTGGGTCTTCAGTCTGCTGTTGACCACCTCGCTCCTGGAGGGCGTCTGGTGGTCATCAGTTTTCATTCGCTGGAAGACCGGTTGGTCAAGCGGTTCATGAGGGATCTGGCGCGCGGGCCACAGCTGCCCAAAGGGGTGCCCGTAACCGCGGAACAGGAAGCCTCGGATTTCCGGCTCGTTGGCAAAGCCAGCAAGGCCGGCGCCGAAGAAGTAAGTGACAACGTACGTGCCCGCAGCGCAGTCATGCGGGTGCTCGAACGCACCGATATCAGGAAAAACTCGCAGGGGAGCGCGTAACCATGGGCGCTGTTGCCATTGAAGAGCCGGTAAAAACGGCGAAGCTCAACAAGCAGAAGGTCCGCGACGGTGTTGCAACTGCGGTCCGGATTTCAAGGCAGGTATTCGCCGCGACCCGGCAGGGCAAAGTGCTGGTCTCGCTTGGGCTGGTTGCCGTGTTGCTGGCGTCCTCCATCGGCGTGGTGGTGAGCGCCCACGAGAACCGGGAGCTCTTTAATACCCTGTCGCAGCTTCAGTCCGAGCGCGACCGCTATCAAAGTGAATGGAGTCAGCTGCTGCTTGAACAAAGTGCGCTTAGTGCCCACGGTCGAGTCGAAAAGCTGGCGGCTGAGCGTTTCAGCATGGTAGTGCCGGGACGCCAGGATATTGTGCTGGTACCGCTGATGTCGCCGGTTGCAAACCGATAATAAACGAAAACAACAACGATTCAGGGTGATCGACGTGTCCGATCAGGGAAAGAAGACAACATGGGGGCAGCGTTTGGCGTCCGGGCTGGCAGCCTGGCGCTTTGGCTCGGTCGTGGGCGTCTTTCTCCTGGTGGTGGGTGTGCTTGGCTGGCGCCTGGTCGATCTCCATGTCGTAGATAATGATTTCCTGCGCAAGCAGGGTGATGTCCGTACGATCCGGGTTGAGAGTATTGATGCTCATCGTGGTGTTGTCACCGATCGTTATGACGAGCCTCTGGCCGTCAGCACGCCAGTGCAGACCATCTGGGCGAATCCTTCTGAAGCCAATCCCTCCGAGGCGCGACTCACCAACCTTGCGCGGCTGCTCGATATCAATGAAGCCTCTCTTCGGCAGCGTCTCGAAGAATACTCCGGGCGGGAATTCATCTATCTGCGCCGCAAGGTTCAGCCGGATCTGGCCAGAATGGTTCTCGAATTGGAGATTGACGGGATATACACCCGTCAGGAGTACCGTCGCTATTACCCCGCCGGCGAAGTGACTGCTCACGTTGTGGGCTTCACCGACATCGACGAACGCGGGCAGGAAGGGATCGAGCTCGCCTACAACCAGTGGCTGTCCGGTGAAACCGGCCGGAAGCGGGTCCTGAAAGACAACCGCGGCCGGGTTATCAAGGATCTGACCCTGATTCGCGATGCCAGCCCCGGCCAGAACCTCGCCCTCAGCATCGACCTGCGCCTCCAGTACCTGGCCTATCGGGAACTCAAGGCTGTGGTGGCGGCTCATAATGCCAGAGGGGGTACGCTGGTCATGCTCGACGTTGATACCGGTGAGGTCCTGGCGATGGTCAACCAGGGGTCCTATAACCCCAATGACCGCAGTCAGCTCGCAGCGGAAAATCTTCGAAACAAGGCTATCACCGACCTGTTCGAGCCAGGCTCAACCATGAAGCCGATCACCATGGCGGCGGCGCTGGAATCCGGCAGCTACTCGGTTAACAGCACCATTGATACCAACCCGGGTTTTCGCCGTTTCGGTCGTTTCACCATCCGGGATCATCGCAACTATGGCGTCATGGATATGACCGAGATCATCGTCAAGTCCAGCAACGTCGGAATCAGCCGGATTGCTACCGACCTTGGCGGCGATGTGATTCGTGATCTCTACGCCCGTCTGGGGCTTGGCCAGCCAACGGGGATCGGTTTTCCCGGCGAAGCCGTGGGTGTATTGCCATCGCCGCCCAAGTGGCGCCCCGTGGAAGAGGCGACACTGTCCTACGGATACGGTATGAGCGTGAACGCTCTTCAACTGGCCCAGGCCTATATGGTGATCGCCAATGGTGGCGTGCGCTATCCCCTGAGCCTGGTCCGGCAGAACAAGAAGCCGGAGGGGCAGCGAGTGCTCTCGGAGCAGGTCACCCTCCAGGTTCGCAATATGCTGCGCGAGGCCGTTTCAAGGGGTACCGGTAAGCGGGCACAGCCTGGATTCTACTCGGCCGGCGGCAAGACCGGGACTGTTCATCTTGTTGGGGCCCAGGGTTACGAGGATAGCCAGTACAAGGCGATTTTTGCCGGTATGGCGCCTATTGATAACCCCAGGCTGGTTACGGTTGTGGCCGTTGATGCGCCGCAGTCCGGAGAATACTACGGTGGTGAAGTGGCCGCGCCAGTATTCTCACGGGTGATGAGTGACGCACTGCGACTGTTGAATGTGAAGCCTGAACTGGAAGTGGGAGAGGCCGAAATGGCTGCTTCTGCATCCGGAGAGCGAGGGTAGGCCTATGTGCATCACATCTCTCAGCACGTTATTGCAGGGTATCGTAGCGGTTCCGTCGGTGTTCGACGTGACCATCCACGGACTGAAAACCGACAGTCGGGAAGTTGCCTCCGGCGATGCCTTTATCGCCCTCTCGGGCGCCCGAACGCCGGCTGACTTCTATGTCGATAAGGCCATTGCAGCGGGCGCAACGGTCATCCTCCTGGAAGCGCAGCAGGCGGGAGAGTGCACCGAACACCACGGTGCCTTGATCGTACCTGTCGCTGGCCTACGCAGTCTGGTGGGGCGAATCGCTGATCGCTTTTTCGAGCATCCGTCGCAACGACTTCGCCTGATTGGCGTGACCGGAACCAATGGCAAGACGTCGGTCTGCCAGTATGTCGCACAGCTGCTCAAGGAAACGGGAACGCCCTGCGGCATCCTCGGCACCCTGGGCTATGGCATGCCCGGCGCCCTGCAGCCTGCGACGCATACGACACCGGATGCGGTTCAGGTTAACCGGGTGCTGTCCCGGATCGTGAAACAGGAAGGTCGGGCAGCCGTGATGGAGGTGTCCTCCCATGCCCTTGATCAGGGCCGCGTGGATAACCTCTCGATGACCGGCGCTGTATTCACGAATCTGACCCGGGATCATCTGGATTATCACGGTTCCATGGAAGCCTATGGTGCCGCCAAGGCGCAGCTTTTCCAGCGTGAAGAGCTGCATTTTTCGGTAATCAACTTTGACGATCCATTTGGTCGACAGCTCTTCGAACAGCTGGACGGCAAATGTGATCGCGTGCGCTACAGCCTGCACGAGGCCCAGACCGAGCTCTGGTTACGGGAATTCCGACCAACCGACGAAGGCTTTGAAGCTGAGGTCGATGGCGAGTGGAGCCGGTTTGTTGTCTCGGTTCCGCTGATGGGAAGTTTCAACGCGAGCAATGTGTTGGCGGCTATGGCAACGGTTCTGACGCTTGGCGTGCCGATCGAGCGCGTGCAGCAGGCTGTGGGTCGGCTCACACCGCCACCGGGCAGGCTGGAGCGGTTTGTGGGTGCTAATGGTGTCAGGGTGGTGGTCGATTACGCCCACACCCCGGATGCCCTCGCCAATGCTCTGACAGCACTGCGTCCGCACGTTACCGGTGAACTGGTGTGCGTGTTTGGTTGCGGCGGTGACCGTGATGCCGGTAAACGTCCGGAAATGGCACGGGAAGCCGAGAGGCTTGCAGATCGGGTGGTCGTTACTGATGACAATCCCCGCAGTGAGGACCCCGAAACAATTGCGCGGCACATCCTCGCCGGTTTCACGGACGCTGCCCGGGTCTCTGTCATCCATGACCGGGCCGAGGCCATTCAGTCGACGATCCGCTCGGCCACGCCAAACGACGTAGTTCTGATCGCAGGGAAAGGCCACGAGGCTTATCAGGAAATCGCCGGCCAGAAATACCCGTTCAGTGATGCGGAGCAGGTTCGCCACGTCTTGAAACTCAATGGGGGTGTGGCATGATGCGCGCCTTTTCGCTGGCGGAAGCCAAGGGTTGGCTGAGCGCCGAGTGCGCTTCGGGCGACCTTGCATCGGTGAGCTTCGCCGGGGTTTCCACTGATACCCGCACCCTCCAACCTGGCCAGCTGTTTGTGGCCCTGCGCGGCGAAAATTTCGATGGCCACCGTTTCCTGCAACAGGCCATGGATAAAGGTGCAGTTGGCCTGGTGGTCGATACGCCTGATACCAACCTGGCTCTGCCTCAGTTGGTAGTGAATGACACGCTGGAGGCCCTTGCCCGGCTAGCGGCCGCCAACCGTGAAGAAAGCACAGCGGCCATCCTCGCGATCACTGGCAGCAGCGGCAAGACCACCGTCAAGGAGATGTGCGCCGCCATTCTCTCGCAGATGGGCAAGACACTTTCAACGAAAGGCAACCTGAACAATCACATCGGTGTTCCGCTTACGCTGTTCGGCCTTTCTCCGGAACACCAGTACGGCGTGATTGAACTGGGTGCCAGTGGGCTGGGTGAAATTGCCCATACCGTCGCCCTGGCAAAGCCCCGCGTTGCCATTCTCACGAATGCTGGCGAGGCCCATCTGGAAGGGTTTGGCAGCTACGAGAACATTGTCCTGGCCAAGGGCGAAATCATTGACGGCGTCGCGTCAGACGGGCTGATGGTGCTCAACGGTGACGATCCGGCCTTCGCGCAGTGGCGCACCCGAGCCGGGGCCCGCCGCGTCGCAGGTGTCAGCCGTCTCGGCGCCGAGGCGGATTATCACGCAGTCATTGAGGGCCAGGACGCCGGAACCAGAACCAGAACCTTTCAGGTCAGCGGCCCGAACGGCTGGCTATGCAGGGTCACGCTGGGCCTGGAGGGCGATCACAACATCACCAACATGCTGCTTGCCATCGCGGCAACCCGTGAGTTGGGTGCCAGTGATCAGGCGATTGTTGCAGGGCTGGCCAGTGTTGCGTCGGTGAAAGGGCGGCTTCAGGTCTTGGAGTTGTCGCCGGAAATGACGCTGATTGACGACAGTTACAACGCCAACCCGTCGTCCATGAAAGCCGCGCTCGGCGTGCTGGCCGGCCGTGCAGGTCAGAAGATTGCTGTACTCGGTGCCATGGCAGAGCTTGGCGCCAAGGCAAATGCGTTGCACAGGGAAGTTGGAGTGTGCGCCCGGGAGCATGGTATCGATCGACTGATTACCGTGGGGCCGGGTTGTGAAGGTTATGCCGACGGGTTTGGCGAGTCCACGGAACTCGGGCTGAGCCATGAGCAGGCCGTTGAATCGGCGATTGGGGATAAAAACACACCATTGACAGTGCTGGTCAAGGGTTCTCGCAGTTCCGCCATGGAGCGTGTGGTGGAGGGAATTAAAGAAAAGGTGAATAACTCATGCTGCTCTGGCTGACAGAGGTCCTATCACAGTATTTCTCCGCACTGACGGTGTTTCAGTACCTGACCCTGCGTGGAATTCTGGGCACACTCACCGCGCTGCTGATTTCGCTGATCATCGGCCCCGTGATGATCCGCAAGCTGAGCCAGTACCAGATTGGTCAGGCGGTGAGAGATGACGGTCCGCAAACCCATCTCAGCAAAGCTGGCACCCCGACTATGGGTGGCGCACTGATCCTGGTGGCCATTGGCATCAGTACGCTGCTCTGGGCGGATCTTGGTAACCGCTACGTCTGGGTCACCCTGCTGGTGACGCTCCTGTTCGGCGCAATCGGTTGGGTTGATGACTATCGCAAAGTCGTGGAACGTAACCCGCGGGGCCTGCCGGCCCGCTGGAAGTATTTTTGGCAGTCGGTTATCGGCGCTACGGCGGCTGTAGTGTTGTTCTTCAGTTCCGCCTTGCCCCAGGAGACGTCTCTGTATGTGCCCTTTGTAAAGCAGGTATCCCTCACCCTTGGCCCGGTGCTGTTCATTCTGCTCAGCTATTTCGTGATCGTTGGCAGCAGCAACGCCGTCAACCTGACCGACGGCCTGGATGGTCTGGCAATCATGCCAACGGTGATGGTCGCCGGAGCGCTTGGTATCTTCGCTTACCTGTCCGGGCACGCCCAGT
>NZ_DDOI01000052.1:22511-22641 GCF_002341575.1 Marinobacter sp. UBA2498
TCCGGGCACGCCCAGTTCGCCAATTACCTGTTGATCCCGCATCTCCCGGGCACCGGGGAGCTTATCGTATTCTGCGGCGCACTCGTTGGCGCCGGGCTTGGTTTCCTCTGGTTCAACACCTACCCGGCTC
>NZ_DDOI01000087.1:0-5286 GCF_002341575.1 Marinobacter sp. UBA2498
TGGACTTCAGGTATTCCTCGGCACGGCGAGCAACGGAACGCGGGTCACGCTCATAACCCTGCATGGTAGAAGGCTCTACGATGTTGCAGGTGATGTTGACAGTGGTTTCTTCGGTGAAGGGATCAAGAACGGAGGTTTCGTCGTCCGGCATCAGGATCATGTCGGATTCGTTGATGCCTTTCCAGCCCGCGATTGAGGAGCCGTCAAACATCTTGCCGTCTGCGAAAAAGTCTTCATCCACTTCGGTGGCAGGCAGTGTAACGTGCTGCTCTTTACCGCGGCTGTCGGTGAAGCGCAGGTCAACCCATTTGACTTCGTGTTCTTTGATCAAATCAACTGTCTTGGACATTGTGCATGCTCCGTAAGTTATACCGCACAGGCGGCTGTATTCATGTTCGTGGTGCCGGATCGCCCGGATAAACGGGTTCCGATCTGTTTCTCAGGTTCGCGCAGCTTAGCAAATGCCGTTGCGTCTTACCTGCAAATTTCGGCTGATTTCGATAAAGCAAGGCGCTTGCCAATTTTTAGGGCATGCTCCAGAACAGCGCAACTGCAAGGGTTTGGGGCATGTTCACGAGAAATCATTAGCTCTGGGCTGGTCGCTTGCACTTAATTGGTGCACCGCGTTGGTGCATTTATTGGCTATGCGCCCTAAATGAGTGCGAGTGCTTAGTGTAGAGAATAGGCGTTTTTCTTCATATTAACGACACAGACTTTTCGCTATACTGCGCGCCGCTTCATTTTTTACCCTGTCTTTTCGCATCGATGATCGGAAAGCACCATGCAGGGTGCCGGGCAGCCAGCTCCGGTGAATGAGTTCATTTTACGGATTTGAGACGGCATGTGCTGGGATTCCCCCTGCGAACGACCTTCTCAGGTCATTGAGTGCATGCCGCAGGAATATTTTTGTGATTGAAAAACTTCGTAATATCGCCATCATCGCCCACGTTGACCACGGCAAGACCACGCTTGTCGACCAGCTTTTGCGCCAGTCAGGCACGTTGGAGCGTAAGGAGCTCGATAGCGAGCGGGTCATGGATTCCAATGACCAGGAAAAAGAACGTGGCATTACCATTCTGGCGAAGAATACCGCTCTGAAGTGGAATGGCTACGACATCAATATTGTAGACACGCCGGGCCACGCTGATTTCGGTGGTGAGGTAGAGCGGGTCATGAGCATGGTTGATTGCGTGCTGCTGGTGGTTGATTCCATCGACGGCCCCATGCCCCAGACCCGTTTTGTTACCCAGAAAGCATTTGCTGCGGGGCTTCGCCCGATTGTGGTGGTAAACAAGATTGACCGCCCGGGTGCGCGCCCTGATTGGGTGGTGGATCAGGTGTTCGACCTGTTCGATAACCTCGGTGCCACCGATGAGCAGCTGGACTTCCCGATTGTGTTTGCCAGTGCGTTGAACGGCATTGCCGGAATGGATCACGAGAATCTGGATGACAACATGGATGCCGTGTTCCAGGCGATCGTTGATCACGTACCTGCTCCGAATGTTGATCCGGACGGCCCGTTCCAGATGCAGATCTCCCAGTTGGACTACAACAGCTTCCTGGGCGTAATCGGCATTGGCCGCATCATGCGCGGCAAGGTGAAGACCAATTCGCCGGTGACCGCCATCGGCGCCAACGGCAAGAAGCGTAACGGTCGTATTCTCAAGATCATGGGCCACTCCGGTCTTCAGCGTGTTGAAGTCGACGAAGCCCAGGCTGGCGATATTGTCTGTGTCAGCGGCATGGACGAGCTGTTCATCTCCGACACCCTCTGTGACCAGGCCAACGTTGAAGCGCTTCCGCCGCTGACGGTGGATCAGCCGACGGTATCCATGACGTTCCAGGTGAACGATTCGCCCTTCGCCGGAAAGGAAGGCAAATACGTTACCAGCCGGAATATCAAGGAACGTCTGGAAAAGGAGTTGCTGCACAACGTTGCGCTGCGCGTTGAAGAAGGCGATTCGGCTGACAAGTTCAAGGTGTCCGGTCGTGGGGAGCTGCACCTGTCAGTGTTGATCGAAAACATGCGCCGCGAGAATTTCGAGCTGGCCGTAGGGCGGCCTGAAGTTGTGATCCGCGAGATTGACGGTGTCAAGCAGGAGCCGTACGAGAGCGTCATCGTTGATATTGAGGAGCAGCACCAGGGGCCGATCATGGAGCAGATGGGCCTGCGCCGGGGCGATCTGACCAATATGGTGCCGGATGGAAAGGGGCGTATGCGCCTTGAGTACACCATTCCCGCCCGCGGCCTCATTGGTTTCCGGAACACCTTCCTGACCATGACCTCGGGTACCGGCATCCTGACCTCTACCTTCAGCCATTACGGTCCGATCAAGGTGGGCGATGTCACCAGCCGCCAGAACGGTGTCATCGTGTCTATGGCCACAGGTACCGCACTGACCTACTCGCTGGAAACCCTGCAGAGCCGGGGCAAGCTCTTCCTCGATCCGGGGCAGGAAATCTATGAGGGGCAGTTGTGTGGCATCCACAGCCGTGACAACGACCTGGTGGTTAACCCCACCAAGGGCAAAAAGCTGGATAACATGCGTGCCTCTGGCAAGGATGAAGTGATCGGGCTCGTGCCGCCCATCAAATTTACCCTTGAGCAGGCGCTTGAGTTTATTGATGACGACGAGCTGGTTGAGGTAACCCCGAAGTCCATCCGGCTGCGCAAGAAGCTTCTGACCGAAAACGAGCGCAAGCGCGCCAACAAGAAGTAATCGCCCGGCTCTTATCGAGCATGGGTAACAAGGGCTGGATGAATGTTTCATCTGGCCCTTTTTTTATGGGGTTAAGCTAAACTCCGGTTAAATCCTTCACGCGGAGCGTTTCATGCTCACCCTCTACCCGGAAATCAAGCCCAATGCCCAGCATCGCATAGCCGTTGATCCTCCCCATGAACTCTACGTTGAGGAAAGCGGGAACCCGGACGGGATACCTGTTCTGGTGGTCCACGGCGGCCCCGGTGGCGGCTGTGAAGACTACCATCGGCGCTTTTTCGACGCCGAGAGATTCCGGATCATTCTGATGGATCAGCGCGGTGCCGGGCGGTCCAGCCCCCTGGCAGAGCTCGAAGGCAACAGCACGGACAAGCTGGTTGAAGACATGGAAGTGGTGCGTTCGTTTCTCGGTATCGACAAGTGGCTTCTGTTTGGTGGCAGTTGGGGATCGACTCTCAGCCTGGTATACGCCCAGGCCCATCCGGAAAGGGTGTCGGGACTGGTTCTTCGTGGGATTTTTCTCTGTCGCCCGCGGGATATTCACTGGTTTTATCAGGAGGGGGCGAGCCGGGTGTTCCCGGATTACTGGTCTGACTTCGAGGCGCAGATTCCGGAAGCCGACCGGGCTGACATGGTTTCGGCCTACTATCGCAAGCTGACCAGTTCCAACGAGCTGGAGCAGATCCAGGCGGCCAAGGCCTGGTCGGTCTGGGAGGGCAGGTGTGCGACGCTGCACCCGAACCCGAGGGTCGTTGAGCACTTTGGCCATCCTCATGTGGCCATCGCCCTGGCCCGCATTGAATGCCACTATTTCATGAATTCGGCCTTTCTCGAGCCGGACCAGATCATTCGCGATGCAGGCCGCCTGGCGGACATTCCCGGAATAATCGTCCACGGCAGATACGATATGGTCTGCCCTCTGGAGAATGCGCTGGCACTCAGCAAGGCCTGGCCGGAAGCGGAATTCCAGATCATTCGCGACGCCGGCCACTCGGCTTCCGAGCCGGCGATTGTTGATGCCCTCATCCGCGGTGTTGAGTCCGTTGTCGCGAAAACTGAAAAAAGTGCTGGCTGAATCCCGTTTTCAGGGTTGCGGCCCGTAATGGCCACGGATACACTCTTGCCCGATCTTAATGTTCGCCTGTTCAAACGTCCTCAAGGCAGTGAATGAAAGGATTGATCCAGCGAGTGTCGCAAGCCAGTGTTACCGTGGACGGTGAGCAGATAGCCTCGATCGACACAGGCCTTTTGCTGTTGCTGGGTGTGGAAAAGGGAGATAGCGAGCACGAGGCAAGGGAGCTTTGCCGAAAAATCCTCACTTATCGTGTGTTTCCCGATGAGACTGGCCGGATGAATCGTAGCCTGCTGGATATCGGTGGTTCCCTTCTTGTTGTTTCCCAGTTTACTTTGGCGGCGGATACGTCCTCCGGAACCAGGCCGGGCTTCTCTCTTGCAGCGGGGCCGGATGCCGCCAACACGCTGTATGAACGGTTTGTGGTAGAAGCACGTTCCGGTTTGGGGCCGGAAAAGGTGGGTGAGGGCAGATTTGGCGCAGATATGAAGGTCGGGTTGGTGAATGACGGGCCCGTCACGTTCATGCTCGAGACTCGATAACAGAGTGTATAAGTATTTGCGCTATTGTAGTGCGCGGGTGGTCATGCCGGCCTTTAATGGTGCGGAAATGTCCTCGGAGTCGTTGCGATCCAAGGGTTTTTTCAGTCTAAGTTTTGTTGATAAGGGGTTTGTTAAAATCTGGCCTCGGATTTGATATGCAACTGTAACGCAGCTCACGAGCACAAAATTGCATAAATGATTGCGTTTCTGGTGCCAAAAGAGCTAAAAACGCACTGCAGTTAATTTGCAAAATGAGAATGATTGTATTAAAGCATTTTCATCATCCAGAACTTTAAGAAAGTTCGATAAGTGATTGAGCTGTATAGATCTGGAATCTGCAAGATTTATTCGAAAAAGAAGAAAAGTTACTCCTTTGTCATAAAACTGACATAGGGTGATGCAGAATCGGCCTCATCCAGCCTGACTGGTGAAGCCTTACAAAATCGGGATAAGAACCCGTCGCTAAAACCTGAGTTAACTCAAAAAGGAAGGCGCAACATGAAAAAAACGCTCCTCGCATCTGCTATCGCAGTCGCAACGTTCTCTGGCTCCGCGCTGGCCCAGGAAACCATGTCTGCTTCCGAGCTGGCAGCCAAAATGGATTCCATGCCGACCGTGTAAGGTAACATCCAGTACGTTCTGTACCATGACAGCGTCAAAGGCGGAAGCTCTGAAGTTGAGCACGCTGACAACGGTTCCACCATCGGTGTTTAGCACGACCACGAATTCGCCCCTGGCTGACGACGCCAACGACACTGAAACTTCTACCGTAACCTTCCAGGCTCTGCACAACCTGTCTGACCACATGTATGTGTACTTCGAAGGCTACCTCGGTGGCGGTGACGACGGTGTATACGGCGTTGCTGACGAAAGCGAGCGTTCTATCGCTTCCGTTGGTGGTGTTTACTACTTCTGATCAGCCAATCGGCTAATCCTGTAGTATGAAAACCGG
>NZ_DDOI01000087.1:5365-31458 GCF_002341575.1 Marinobacter sp. UBA2498
GGTTTTTTGCGTTTATGAATCCCGAAAAATAAGGCATTGGCATGGCAACCGAACTGGAAATCAAGCTCAGTGTTTCTGAGGCCGCACAGGCACAGGCTTTAAAGTGGCTTTCCTCACTTCCTGAAGTCCGAGCTGGAAAAACCAAATCCCTGATCAATCACTATTTCGACACGCCCAATGCCGATCTGAATCGAGCCAAAGCTGCGCTGAGGGTTCGCAAAGCAGGTGATGACTATATCCAGACCCTGAAAACCCGGGGCGAATTCGTTGATGGCGCCCACCGACGCGAGGAGTGGGAGTGGCCTGTATCCAGTCCTGAACTGGCTTTGTCGTTACTGGAAGACACACCGCTGAATGCCGGGTTGGACCTCAGCCGGCTCCAGATTGTGTTTGAAACCAACTTTCAGCGCCAGGTGCTCTGGCTGGAAGAAGGGCAGACTTCCATTGAGATAGCAGTCGATTCCGGCACTGTGGCCGGCAATGATGCCAGGTGGCCGCTCCACGAGGTGGAGTTTGAGCTCAAGAGTGGGGACGACAGCAAGCTGGTGGCTTGGGCGCTCGAGCTGGCCAGGGAAGTGCCGGTTTTCCTGAATCTGGTCAGTAAGGCCGAGCAGGGCTATTTTCTGGCGGGCCTGTATCACCCGGAGCCGGCGCGTAAAAGCGAGGCGCTTTCCATTACCGAATTCCTTCAGGCCTTGAGTGTCTGTTGGTTGCTGGATCAGCCGTTTCCTGCACAGGAATACGACCTGTCGCGCGTCGCAAATGCGGCTGGCGCCGCAGGGTGCGGTGAACTCTGGGAGTGTGTGATGTCTGATCTGGCCACGGGCGCTGCAATTCGTGATCTCGCTGAAGGCTCCACGACGTTGGGTGTCCTCCAGTTACAGCTTGCCACTGCCGGTCAGTAATCGCCGGTTTCCTGATCCGCGGAATGGGCGCGCCACTGCTTCAGGAATGCCCGGTACCGCTCCAGTGCTTCCTGCACCACAGAGACCTCCGGTGTTTCAGAAGATTTAACCAGTACTATCAGCCCCTTGCCTTCGATTTCTTCGTTGGTTGGCGGATGACAGATAACCTCGTCATCTTCATCAATGTAGGCGAGAGCGGTGCCAATGCCATGGCGTACCAGAGCGCTTACGATGTCGGCCCAATTCAGGTCGTCCAGCTGCAAGTCATAACGATGAGGGTGGTCATGCTCGTAGTTGAACATATCTTCCAGCACTTTCTCGGAACCGGGTGCAACCACAGAACGAACCATAATCTCCGGGTATGTTCTCACTGGGCGGAGCACAATGCGCACTCCGAGGGATTTGAAGCGCCCACGGTTCTGGTCGTTTACACACTCGACAATGGTGCGATGGCCCAGATTGATTTCTGTGAGGCGGTGGGCAATATCGAACGTCAGGCTGTCTGAAAATGGGTCCGCTTCGTCTGCGGCCAGCACAATGATATGCCTCGCGCTGCCTGCATGGACGGCCTTCAGCGCCTCTGGATCAAAGCCTGCTCCGTGGTGATGCACCACCCCGATGTCCGAGAGCTCGGTGGGTAGCCCCATTGGAAACTTCCGGGTCAGAATCATGATTGGAATGGTTTCGTACCCTGGAATCTCCCGAATCTGGGAAGCAAATCTCATAAAATACTGGTCGCCGCCGTGCTGGGGCGTGTTAATGATGATGATGTGGTTATTCATTTTATAGATCCACCTTCCCGACAAAATACGTTCCCGGCGGTAGAACCGGTATTCGATATAGTCGCTGACGATCAGTGTCAGCAGCGTAATTGAGGAGATAAACATCAGCACAATGGTGCTGAACCGCCCGATCATCGTCTGGGGTGCGTAATCGCCATAGCCGACCGTTACCAGCGTGGTCATGGTCAGCCAGGCGGCTTCGAATAGTTCCAGGTCCTCGACCGCCCAGATGATCAGGACCTGCACCAATAGCAGTGTTCCCAGGATCGCAAAGAGGCGCTTCATCCGGCTCCGAATCATCCCGCCCATGGGCAGGTGAGTTTGCTGATGCTCCGGATTCAGTGGGCGGCGGTTTCGTTGCATCCGTGTCTGCGGCCTGTTCAGTTGCGGGTAAGTTCGTTATACAGTACCCGAAATATAACAGAGAGACAGGGGTTTGCATTATGTCCGAGCCATGGCACAGCCTTCCGAAACCGCTGGCGGATGATGTCGCCGGGTGCTGGGAATCAGTGTTCCCGGAAGGGGTTCCGGCCTGGTTGACCTCTCCAGAGGGCATGGATGACGCTGTGGTCGCTACTGCGATCTCCCGCAGCCTCTTCCTGCGCCAGACTCTGGAGCGTCATCCAGAGCAGGTTCAGCCCCTGCTGGCGTCCCGTTTACTCACGGAGCCCACGACCCCTGAATATCTCCAGAGCCGATGGCAGGATTATCTGGCAGGCGTCGATGGCGAGCCGGCACTGCACTCGGCCCTCAGGCAATTTCGCATGGAGTCCCAGTTCCGGATTATCTGGCGGGATCTGATGCGCTGGGCCGATCTGGCCGAAACCATGGCGGCGACCAGCGCGTTTGCCGATATCTGCATTGAAGGCGCCCTTGACTGGCTGTACCAGGACGCCTGCGAGCAATATGGCACGCCTCGAGGTGCTGATCCGGTCACCGGCGAAGAGTCCGACCAGAAGATGGTTGTCCTGGGCATGGGCAAGCTTGGTGGCCGGGAGTTGAACGTATCCTCAGACATCGACCTGATTTTTGCCTTCCCCGGAAAGGGCGAAACCGTTGGTGGCCGACGTTCCCTCGACAATCAGCAGTTTTTCGTCCGTCTGGGTCAGCGGCTGATCCAGGCCCTCGACCAGATAACCGCGGACGGATTCGTTTTCCGTGTGGACATGCGCCTGCGGCCTTACGGCCAGAGCGGTGCCCTGGCTCTGAGCTTTGCTGCGCTCGAAACCTACTATCAGGATCAGGGGCGGGACTGGGAGCGATATGCCATGGTCAAGGCCCGTGTGGTCGCCGGCGATCAGAGGGCGGGGAAGGTTCTCATGGAAAGCCTGCGCCCCTTTGTCTATCGGAAGTATATCGATTTCAGCGCTTTTGAATCCCTTCGCAGCATGAAAGCCATGATCGGCCGCGAAGTACGCCGCAAGGGACTGGAAAACAATATCAAGCTCGGCAGCGGCGGTATCCGTGAGATTGAGTTTGTGGTCCAGGCGTTCCAGCTCATCCGCGGTGGTCGTGACCGGGAACTCCAGCGGCGGGAGCTGTTGGTGATCCTGAAGGAGCTGGAAGAACTGGAGCTATTGCCTTCACCGGTGGTCCGTGAACTGCGCGACGCCTATGTGTTTCTCAGAAACCTGGAGCATGCGCTCCAGGGTATGGAAGACAAGCAAACCCAGTTGCTGCCGGAAGATGAGCTGTCCCGGGCACGGGTCGCCACAATTATGGATTTCGAGAACTGGCAGGCGTGCGAACAGTGCCTCAGAGAACACCGGGAGCGGGTCGCCACGCATTTTTCCAACATTATTACCACGGAAGATGACGAAGATGAGGGGCAGGGGGCCCTCGAAGAAGGGTGGTTCGAGCTCTGGCTTTCCGAAATGGAAGAGGCGGCCGCCGCCGACTGGCTCAAATCACGGGGCTATGAAGACCCCGGTGCTACGTTGGCGGAGCTGGCTGAACTTCGTGAAAACAGGACTGTTCAGAATCTACAGACCCAGGGGCGCCGGCGACTCAATCAGTTCATGCCCATGCTGCTTGAGGCGCTCACCCAGGTTGATAACCCGTCCGAGACCCTGTCCAGGGTGTTGCAGCTGGTGGAAGCCATACTGCGTCGCACGGCCTACATGGTGTTGCTGCTGGAAAATCCGGGCGCCTGTACCCAACTGGTGCGGTTGTGCAGTGAGAGCCCCTGGATTGCCAGGCAGCTGGCGGAAACACCGCTCCTGCTGGATGAGCTGTTGAACGCCGAGAGCCTGTACAGCCCACCCGCGAAAGCAGAATTGCAGGATGATTTGCGCCAGCAGATGCTTCGGATTCCGTTTGAGGATCTGGAAGAGCAGATGGAGTCACTGCGGCATTTCAAGAAAGCCCATATCCTGCGGGTAGCGGCGTCGGAGCTCAAAGGTACTCTGCCGTTGATGAAGGTCAGTGACTACCTGACCTGGATCGCCGAGGTGGTCCTGGACCACGTGGTGGATGTGGCCTTCGCCAATCTGGTCAGCCGCCACGGCTACCCACGAAGGGAAGATGGTTCCGCCTGCGAGACCGATTTCGCCATCATTGGCTATGGCAAGCTGGGTGGTATAGAGCTTGGGTATACCTCCGATCTTGACCTGGTGTTTGTGCACAAAGCTGATCCGGAGCTGGCCACCGACGGTGAAAAGCCCATCGACAATGCGGTTTTTTACACGCGGCTTGGGCAAAGGATCGTCCACATCCTCAACACCCAGACGCCCTCGGGGCAGCTTTATGAGGTTGATATGCGCTTGAGGCCGTCCGGTAACTCCGGGCTGCTGGTCAGTACTCTGCAGGCCTTCGAAAAATATCAGCGCGAGGACGCCTGGACCTGGGAGCATCAGGCGCTTGCCCGGGCCCGGGGTGTTGCCGGATGCACGGAGACCCTTGAAGCTTTTGAATCCATACGCCACGAGATCCTTTGTCAGCCCCGTGACCGTGAGAAACTCCGGAACGAAGTGGTCGAAATGCGGGAGAAGATGCGGGCCAGTCTGGCCACGCCGGAAAGCCGGCAGGACGAGGTGTTTCATATCAAGCATGATACCGGCGGCATCGTTGATATCGAGTTTATCGTCCAGTACCTGATGCTGGCGTGGTCCGCTGAGCACCCGGAGCTGACCCAGTGGTCCGATAACATTCGCCAGATGGAGGAGCTGGGGCGCGCCGGGGTGATGGCTGTGGAAGATGCCGAAAAACTCAGGGAAACCTTCATCGCCCTTCGCTCCACCATCCACCGACGGGCGCTCCAGAACCTCAATAGCCAGGTCGATGGCGATGCCTTCACAGAGGAGCGTGACTACATCCGTGCCATGTGGAAAAAAGTGATGATTGAGGCCTGAGGCAAATTCAATTCCGGCAGATTTTCCTGCTAGAATGCCGGTTCCCTCGAAAAACGCTTTTTTAGGAGCAATGAAGAATGTCGATGGCTGATCGCGATGGCGTTATCTGGATGGATGGTGAGATGGTTCCCTGGCGGGATGCCAAGACCCACGTCCTTACTCACACCCTGCATTACGGCCTGGGCTGTTTTGAAGGTGTGCGGGCCTACAACACCGCGAATGGCCCGGCCATTTTCCGCCTGAAAGAGCACACGGATCGTCTTTTCCGTTCCGCCCACATTCTGAACATGAAAATGCCGTTCAGCAAGGACGAGATCAACGAGGCCCAGCGTGCGGCGGTTCGGGAAAACAATCTTGACGAAGCCTACCTCCGCCCAATGGCGTTTCTCGGTTCCGAGGGTATGGGGCTCAGGGCTGATAACCTAAAGGTGCACGTAATGGTTGCGGCCTGGAGCTGGCCTTCCTACATGTCACCGGAAGCGAAGGAAATGGGGATCAAGGTGCGCACGTCCTCCTACACGCGCCACCACGTCAATATCACCATGTGCAAGGCCAAGGCGAACGGCAACTACATTAACTCGATGCTGGCCCTGAACGAGGCCATTTCCGGTGGTGCCGAGGAAGCCCTGCTGCTGGACAACGAAGGTTACGTTGCCGAAGGCTCCGGAGAAAACATTTTCATCATGCGTGATGGTGTGCTGCATACGCCTGAACTCACCTCCTGCCTGGAGGGTATTACCCGTGCCACGATCATGGATTTTGCGCGTGAGCTCAACATTCCGATCAAGGAGCGCCGGATTACCCGCGATGAGGTCTACATCGCCGATGAAGCCTTCTTCACAGGCACAGCGGCCGAGGTGCTGCCGATCCGCGAACTGGATGGCCGTGTGATCGGTGCCGGCAAGCGTGGCCCGGTGACCGAGAAGCTCCAGGCTATGTACTTTGATGCAGTCAAGGGTAAGCTGGCTGAGCACAGCGGTTGGCTGACCCACGTAAAAGGCTGATTCCAGAATAATCGCAGGCCGCCGTTTGCTGTTTCAGCCCGGCGGCTTTGTTGTTTAACACACCCTGTTTACTGGCGGGACGAGCAAATGGCAGACGTTATCAAGGTACCGGTATCTTTTGGCGAGGTGCTGGACAAAATCACCATTCTCGAAATCAAGTCCGAGCGCATCAAGGATGAAACCAAGGTCAAGAATGTCCGGCTTGAGCTTGATGAGCTGAGCGCTACCTGGGACGAGGCAGTAAAGGACAAGGCTGCTGAAATCGCCGATCTCCGCAAGCAGCTGAAAGCGGTCAACGAAGAGCTGTGGGTGATTGAAGACGATATTCGGGATCAGGAAGCCGCCCAGGACTTTGGCGCGAGATTTATTGAGCTGGCACGCGCTGTATACGTCACCAATGACAAGCGCGCTGCGATCAAAAAAGAGGTCAACCTGGCCCTGGGGTCTCGTTTCGTGGAAGAGAAGTCCTACCAGGACTACACCGCACGGAAGTGAAATTTTGGGTCAGATGAACGCTTTCATCTGACCCCGCTTTCAGCTTTGGCCACCGGGTTCACTTCAACCCAACGATCCAGCATATTCGTGGCATCTGCAACCGTGATCAGGTCCATCGCCCCCTCGAACTCTGCTTTCGCCCCCCACCGGGCCTGTTCCACCGTTTTGCCGGTAAACTTCTCCAGTGCTTCAGGATACCGGTTCACACACCAGTCCAGAGAATTATAGGGCCCGGAGCGGTAAGGATTGCTTGCGGCAAACAACCCAAGGACATCGGTGCCCACCGCACTGGCGATATGTGCCGGCCCAGTATCGGGCGCTACCACGAGGTCGGCATGGGTCATTAACGCTGTCAGTTGCTTCAGGGTGTCCTTGCCGCAGATGTTGTGCGCTTTTTCCTTCATTGCGGCTTCGATGGCGGCGCAGTACTCTGCCTCGAACGGGGCGGGGCTGCCCACCAGAATCACCTTCATGCCGTGCTTCTGAATTGCGTGATCGGCCAGCTGTGCGTAACGCTCAGCGGGCCAGTTACGCAGTGTGTGGCTGGCACACGGACTTATTACAAGGTTTTTGCGGTCATTAGCCAGTTGCTCACGCGCAAACTCATGGTCTGAATCCTTCAACGGAATCTGCCAGCGCGGCGGCGCGGCCTTGAGGTCCAAAGGTTCGAGGAAGCTGGCAAGGCAGTCTCGCACGTGCTGCTTCGGTGCCGGTTTGATCCGGTGGTTGATAAACAGGCTGTGAAGATCCTTGCTGCGGGCCTTGTCATAGCCAATCCTGACTCTGGCCGGAATGCAGGCAGCGGCGAGGTTGGCTCGGAAAGCCACCTGCATGTGAAGCAGCGCGTCAAACTTGCGCCCCGTCATTTGTCTGCGAAGCTCAGCGTAGCCTTTGCGACCGGCCTTTTTGTCGAAAATAATGAATTCAACGCCGGGCAGATCGCCAACCAGCTTGGCTTCGATCTTGCCGATAACCCAGGTGATCTTCACGCCGGGAAGCTGCTCCTGGAGGCTCAGCACGACAGGTATTACGTGAGTCACGTCGCCGATGGCGGACAGACGAAGAATGCAGATGGAGTTCATCAGATATTGATCCGGTTCAGGTTGTGGCCTGGTGCTGTGGAGCTTTGTCGGCAATCATTGGTAAACTGGCCGCCATTCTAACTTACTCGCGCGTTTCAGTCCCGGCGTGAGTGGGTAGTACGTGCCTTCTTTCAATTTCGGTGACCGGGGACCCAGCATGGTGGAGTCTGAAATCTGTATCCGGGAAAGGTCTTCGGCAATGCTGATTCACCCGGATTACGAGGGCAGGGTTACCGAGGACTGGTTCAATTCCGCCTCTTGGGGCAATCAAGCCCGCCCGGTAAGCAGCGGGGGCCGCGGCGGCGCCTGGTTTTTGCAGGCCGGAGAGGACAGACTGGTGCTTCGAGAATATCGCCGGGGCGGGTTGATGGCGAAATTTGCGCGATACGCCTATGCCTTCACCGGCGAGGAGCATGTGCGGTCCTTTGCAGAGTTCCGGTTGCTCAACAAACTGGTTAGCCAGGGGCTTCCCGTACCCTGTCCTGTTGCGGCCTGGTATCGCAAACTGTCGCCAATTCAGTACCGGGCCGCCATCATCATTGAACGGTTGGAGAATACCACGCCCCTGGCTGACCTTATCTCGGAGCTGGACAATGAGGCGTGGACGTCCATTGGAGAAACCATTCGTCGATTTCACGACGCCGGCGTCATGCATGCGGACCTGAACTGCTTCAATGTACTGGTCCGGGGCAACGAATACTTTCTGATTGATTTCGACAAGAGCAGGTTGATGACTGGCAGTGCCCCGGCGCGCTGGAAAGAGGCCAATCTTGATCGCTTCTCGCGATCGCTGGTAAAGGTGGCCGGAGAAGACGCACGGGCAAAAGCCTGGAGTTATTTCATGAACGGATACAACAGGGGAATGGCCACTTGACCAATCCACAACAGGGCGGATCGCTTCCGTCGATACTTTGTCTTACGGATGCCTGTGATCGTCCGGAGACTGAACTCTTTATCGGGCTCAGAAAGGCCGGGTTCGACGTCGACGTCATGTGTAACCCCAAGGGCCGGAACTATCGGCGTCTTGTTGACGAGGGCATGGTTGCCTGCCCCATGGCCTTGAAGAACCGCTTTGACAAAGAGGGCACCGAGTCCATCCGCCAACAACTGGCCAAGAAAAACTACAAGGTCATTCATGCCTATAATCCCCGGGCCCTGGCCTGCGGATTACGGGCTTCCCGGGGCACGGATATCAAGATCGTCGCCTATCGCGGTGTGATCGGTAACATCAGTTTTCTCAATCCGGAATCCTGGATTACCTTCCTGCATCCTCGCGTCAGCAAGATTGTCTGTGTCGCTGATGCCATCAAGGATTACCTGGCCAGCCTCCGGTTTCTGTGGATGCACATTCCTGAACGGAAGCTTCAGAGAATCTACAAAGGGCACGACCTGGACTGGTATCAATCGCCCAAGGCCGACCTGACACAGTTTGGTGTTCCGGAAGATGCCTTCGTGGTGTGCTGCACCGGGAGAAATACCCCGAGAAAAGGCTTCGATGACCTGATTGAAGCGATCGATAAGCTGCCTGAGGATGTAGATATACATTTGCTGCTGGTGGGAGACGTTATTGATAACAAAGAGATTCAGGCGCAGGCCGCTGCCACCTCTCACCCCGAGCGGATTCACTTTACGGGTTACCGCAACGATGCGCCGGCCATAGCGGCGGCCAGTGATGTGTTTGTGCTTCCCTCGAAGGAAAGGGAAGGTCTGCCCCGTGCGGTCATCGAGGCGATGGTCTACGGAGTGACGCCGGTAGTGACCAGTGTTGGCGGTATGCCGGAGCTGGTGGAAGATGGCGTCAGCGGTATTGTGGTTGAACCGAAAAATGCTCCCGGGCTTTCAGCGGCTATTGAGCGGCTTTACCGCGATCGTGAATTGGCGGCCTCTCTTGGGCAGGCTGCGAGGCAACGGATAGCCCGGCATTTTCACACCTCACAGACCGTCACTGAGACGGGTGAGCTATACAAATCGCTGACGGGCAGGGCTTGAATGCGCCGGTACCTGTTTTTTGTAAACCAACCTTATTCTTATTCCATCCTGCGCCCCTTGCAGGACGAGATTCGTCGCCGGGGTGATGAGGCGGCCTGGTTCATTGCGGGGTGCTCAACGGCTCCACTTCAGGCCGATGAGCGCCGTCTCGTTTCCGTAAAAGAGGTCATGGACTACAACGCGGATGCGACCTTCGTTCCCGGTGATTGGGTGCCTTACTTTTTTCCCGGAATCAAGGTTGAGGTATTCCATGGCATGGCGCGCAACAAACGGGGCCATAGCAGCGAAGATGAAAGCGACCATTACCGAATTCGGGGATGGTTTGATCTTTACTGTACGCATGCCCTTAAAGACACGGAAAAGTTCCGTGAACTGGCCGAGCGGTACCAGCATTTCGGGGTTGCTCACACAGGCTGGCCAAAGCTCGATTCATTGCTGTCGCGGAATGAAATCGGGAAGAGAAACCGCCTGGAAAATGAGTTGCCGGTTGTTTTTTACGCTTCAACGTTCAGCCGGTCCGTTACGTCAGCTCCGGATCTGGTGGAGAAGATCGGCGAGCTCTCCAGAAGTGGTCGCTGGAAGTTCATTGTAACGCTTCATCCGAAGATGGATCCGGCGGTTGTGGATCAGTATCGCAATCTGAGCGGCGAGAACCTTCGCTTTGTCGAAAGCGATGAAGATCTGCTGCCTCTGCTGCCGCAGGCTGATGTGATGCTCTGCGACACCTCGTCCATCATGTTCGAGTTCATGTTCCTGGATCGCCCGGTGGTCACATTCAGAACCAAAATGCCGGGGCCTTATCTGATCGATGTCCAGGAAGTGGCGGGCGTTGAGAAAGCTCTGGAAGAGGCGGTGCAGTATCCCGATCCGCTGATGACAGAAACGCGAGCTCTTTGCGACCAGTTGCACAGTTTCCGGGATGGTCGTTCCAGCAAGCGGGTTCTTGATGCGGTCGAGGATTTCCTGATCAACAAGCGTAGCCAACTCAAGCCAAAGCCGATAAACCTGTTGCGCAAACTGAAAGTCCGGCGCCGGTTGCGGAAGGAACTTGCACGCATGGCACCGGAAAGCTCAGGGTAGACCAAGTGAAGATCCCGACTAGGAAGCGAACGATTTGATCAGCGCCGCAAGCCCAACCAATGTCTTTGTTGCGAGTACGCCCCTGCAACTGATCAATTGCTCCGAGGCTCGTTACCTCTATGGCTGCAGCGCTGAAACAACACTTCTTGTCATTGCCAGGCCTGATAACCGGGAGACCGAGGAACAGATGGCCTTCCTGGCCGAGGCTCTTGGCTGGCAAGGCATTGAAACTATCTATCTGAAAAAAAGTTCCTTTTACCTTCGTCTGGGTGCGGTTGCCAAGAGCCTTTCACGACGCCACATTGAACGGCTATTTATCGGGAACAAATCCAGTTGGATCCACGAAGTATTTTATCGGGGGTTCGATAGCGAGCAGCTGATTTTCGTGGATGACGGCCTGGCGACAGTGACGTACTACCATGCCATTCACGACGAGGGTATTGCCTCCCGGATTTCACCAGCAAAAAAACGGCTTCTGAGAACCATGGGAATCCGGATTCATCGCGTGGTTCCGGAGGTGATCGCTTTCTTCACGTTTTTTCCGCTACCGAGCTCAGAGCTTGTTCAGGTACAGGTTCATGATTTTCCGGTGTTTCGCAGCACCTTCAAAACCTCTGACCGTGATAATACTCAGGCCCCTGTGGTCGGTTTTCTTGGACAGCCCTTTGGTGGTGAGGATCGGCCTCAGCAATTGACACTGCAGATTCAGCACGTGGTGGAACGTCATCCTAATAGCCGCGTGGTGTACTTCATGCACCGAAAGGAAAGCCGGGAAGAGTTGGAGGCTTTGCTGGCAGAATTTCCGCTCGAGATACGGCAGGCCGGTCGTCCGATCGAGGTCGAAGTGGCTCTGTCCGGGGAAATCTATCTCGCTTTCTACAGCTTTGCTTCAACCGCTCTGTTTACCCTGAAAAAGATATTCCCGGAAATCCGGGTGTTCCAGATCGATGATGCCGCTCTGGGCGCCCGGCTCCCTTACTATGACGAATTAAGGCGTATGTTCGGGAGCGTCGGCGTGGAAACGACGCTCCTTCGGGGGTCACGACTTTTCAAAGCGGGCCGGCCGGTCCAGAGTCCATAACCCGGCATACTTGTTGAAAGTCACCTGTGCGTACGTCACAGCGGTAAGATAGCCCACAGCACCGTCCAGAAACCCGAACCGAATAAAGTACACCTGCACGAACGTCATCAGGCCCCGCAGGGTGGGGTAGATCATGGTGCGGGTCTTCTTGCCTTTGCGATGTTTCTCCAGTGAGCCAAGCCAGGCGTACTTGGCGCTTTTTTCCAGCGAGTGGCCGAAATCCCTGTGTGTATAGTGTGTCAGGCGGCCCCTCAGGGTTTTGATCTTGCGTCCGGACGGAATCAGTATCCGCTCGTGGACGAGGGCGTCCGAAAAGCTTACTCCCTCGCGACGGAACAGCCGGAGCGGGGCTCGGCCGCTGCGTCCGAAATCCAGGCGGCTGCCGTAAATCGTTACTGCCCAGGGAAGCTTGTAGGCGTCCGCGTCGGGATCGGCCAGGTGATCGTTGATCTCCCTTGCCAGCTCCGGTGTGACACGCTCATCGGCATCCAGTGACAGCACCCACTCTCCTGTCGCTTTCTCGAGAGCTCGCTGTTTCTGGATGCCAAAGCCAGGCCAGTCTGTGACTTCGACAACATCTGCCAGCTCTCTGGCCAGTTCCACCGTTCTGTCAGTACTGCCGCTATCCAGGACAATAATTTCGTCGGCAACCAGCCTTGCGGACTTCAAGCAGTCGGTGATGTGGTCTTCTTCGTTTTTCGTGATGATAGTGGCAGACACCTTGCGGGCCCTGTTTCGAACATAGGACGCACTCAACTCTGTAAACATGGCCGAGGCGATGGAGCTAACAGCCAGCAGATAGAAGGTGAGGAACAAAGTCCGATTGAAGGTGGCTTCGGTCAGACCAAAGAAAAAGTATCCAAGGGATACCATGCAGCCAGCCGCCGCAAGGTGCGCCGTGGCTGCGTGGGGGCTGGACAGGTTTCTGCCAAAGATGGCCAGCGGAATGAAAATAAGCAGGGCCCAGCTGAGAATGCCGGGAATACCGCTTGTTGCGGCATTGTTCAGCAGATCGTTATGCGCATGCCCCGTGCAACAGTCCAGGAAATGCTCTGGCAGATTGCCCGCGGCAACTTCCGATTCTATGCGGTGGGTATAGCCACCAAGGCCAGCGCCCGACCAGGGGCTTTCTCTGAGCATATTCAGCGCCTGCCCCCAGACCTCCAGGCGAATTTCCATGCCGGAGTCCAGTTGGCCATCATGCAGCAGTCCATTGAGCGAGCTGGACATGCGGTCGCTGGTAATAATCGCGCCGGCGACGAGCATTGGCACAACAATCAATCCGGCAATTCGAAGTCTTTTACCGACTAGCGGTGTCAAAGCAATCAGAAGGAAGGGTAGAGCGACCAGATTGCTGCGGGTTTCCGACAACATGGAAATGAGAACGGCCGCCGTTCCACCGATAAAAAACAGTACCGCCAGGCCCCCCCGTTTTTCCCGGACAAAAAACATGGCAGCGACGATCGTCAACATGCCCCCCAGGAGGGCGAGATTGCCAAAGCTGATAGGGTTGATTCCACCGCCAAAACGGGAATTCAAGACCTGACCAAGCGCGCCCTGGCGGGCAGCAATGGTCACCAGAAAAATCCCGATGATAGACACGGCCACCAGTCCGATGGCGGCGAAAGTCGTGCGGGCGCCAATCCTTGCATAGCTGATGGCAACAATCAGGGGCCAGAACAGGATGAACCGGGCGTGCGTGCCAAGGGTTTTTCCACCCTCGTAATCAAACCCTTCAAGGGCCCAGGACAGAAAACTCACCAGCACGAAGAACCAGAAGGAAAAGTGAAGCAGCCTGAGCTCTTTGGGTTTGTCCCAGCCGTCTTTATACAAAGATTTGCGGGCACTGAGCACCATTCCGGCAATCGCAAGCAAGAGAGTCGCGCCGGCCAGGATGCTTGAGGACAGGAGCGCGCCGCCGAGCCCGATGATCAGCAGCGCATGAAAGGCGAGTCTGGGGTTCAACATACTCGGTCCGGATTATAGGGGTTGATTTCGCCGGGCGGCCGATGGCGCATACGCTTGTATTCCCATTGATACTGCTCGGGGATCTCTCGCACGCATTGCTCAATCGCCTGATTCATGGCACTGGTCGCGGCAACAGGATCCTTGTCACCGAGGCCCGGGCCGGTCTCACGTACAACGATCCGGAACCCGGAAGCGTCGGGCAGGCGCTCGGCATAAGTAATCAGCACGTTGGCACCGGTGCGCTGAATCAGCTTGGATACGAGAGTCATGGTTTTCACTTCCATGCCGAAGAAAGGCGCAAAGGCGTTGCCCTTTCCGCGGGGCGACTGGTCCGGCAGGATTCCGGCAACCCCGCCTTCCCGAAGAATCGAGGCGAGCCTGGCCAGGCCGCGGCGGTCGCCCCGGACCAGCTCCGAGCCAAGTCGCCCGCGTACCTTGATCATGTAGTCCTCGAACTCGGGCATATTCGGCGGACTATAGAGCGCTGCCATTTTGTAGCGTGAGGAAAAGAACAACCCGGCCAGCTCCCAGTTACCGAGGTGCGGCGCCAGGAGAATCAGGCCTTTGTCGCCGGCCATGGCCTCGTCGATAAGATCCAGGCCTTCGGTTTCCCGGATCAGGCCAAGGCATTTCTCCACCGGCCACTCCCACATCAAGGGCACCTCGAGCATGGTCATGCCGGTCTGGGCCAGGGATCTCTTTGACATAACCGCGCGTTCGGTGTCTGAAAGTTCGGGGAAGCAAATGGACAGGTTAATGTCGGTTACCTGGCGAGATTTGGTGGGCAATCGCCATACCAGATAACCGACGAAACGACCTACCCTCTGGGCGCCGGCAAGGGATAGCCAGCCGGCAATCCTGAGCAGCCCGGCGATGATGAAATACTTGAGCTTGCTCATTTCCTACCGTACCGATCCTCGTAACGAACAATGTCGTCTTCACCCAGGTAAGAGCCGGACTGAACTTCGATCAGTTCCAGGTCGATGACGCCCGGATTCTCCAACGAGTGCACCTGACCAACCGGAATGTAGGTGGACTGGTTCTCGGTGACCAGGTAGGTTTTCTCGCCGTTGGTGACCCGGGCCGTGCCGCTTACCACGATCCAGTGCTCGGCGCGATGGTGATGCATCTGCACGGAGAGCTTGGCGCCGGGTTTCACAGTGATGCGTTTGACCTGATAGCGGGCACCGTTGTCGATGGAATCGTAGACGCCCCAGGGGCGGTAGACTTCCCGATGGTTCATGTGTTCGTGGCGGCCATCGGTTTTTATCCGTTCCACCACGGTTTTGACGTCCTGAACACTGTCTTTATGGGCGACCAGCAGGGCATCCTTGGTTTCGATAACCACCAGGTTGTCCACACCAACGGTGGCCACCAGCCGGCTATCGGCACGGATCAGCGTGTTGGCGGTGTTATGGGTGATCACGTCGCCGGTCAGGCTGTTGCCGGCCGCGTCCTTGTCACTGACTTCCCATAGCGCGGACCAGGAGCCAATATCGCTCCAGCCGGCATCCAGGGAAACCACGGCGGCCTTGTCGGTCTTCTCCATGACGGCGTAGTCCACCGAGTCTGACGGGCATTCGGCGAAGCGTTCGGCGTTGATTCGCGTGAAGTGCAGGTCATCGGCGGTGTCTGCGATGGCGGCACGGCACGCGGCCAGGATATCAGGGCGATGGGCTTCCAGCTCCTCGAGGTACTGACGGGCACCAAACAGGAACATTCCGCTGTTCCAGAGGTACTCTCCGGAATCGAGGTAACCATTGGCGGTCGCCTGGTCCGGCTTTTCGACAAACTTGTCCACCAGGTAGCTGTCAGGGCCCAGCTCGGTGCCACGATGAATGTAGCCGTAGCCAGTTTCAGGATGGTTCGGGACAATGCCGAAGGTGACCAGCTTCCCTTCCCGCGCCAGCGGAATGGCTTTCTTCACCCCTTCCTGAAAGGCGGTGACGTCCTTGATCAGGTGGTCGGCTGCCAGCACCAGCATCAGGGGATCATCGGCACCGTTTTCTGCAGCCTCGGTCAGCTGCAGCGCTGCCAAGGCAATCGCCGGCGCCGTATTCCGGCCACAGGGCTCCAGAATGATCCGCGTATCCTCGTGGCCGGATTGCCGCATTTGTTCCGCAGCCAGGAACCGGTGTTCCTCGTTGCAGATCAGAAGAGGGTTTGCTGCGTCCATGCCCTCAAGCCGCGCAACGGTGGCCTGCAACATCGACAGGGGGCCGTTGGTCAGTTTCAGGAACTGCTTCGGATTCAGCTGGCGCGACATCGGCCAAAGGCGTGAGCCGGTACCGCCAGCCATAATGACGGGGTGAATCATCTGTACACTCCGGGCTTGAGTTAAAGAATGCCAAGAAAAACATCAAAATCAGGCGAGCCATCTTATCATAAGGCAACCATGATATTGTTTTGACCAGTCCGTAAACTGATTGTCCGATACCAGGAATTTTGATGAAGCTACCGTTATCCGTTTATTACATCACCCAGGATGAAGAACTGCGATTGCCGGAATCCCTTGCAAAGGTTTCCGGCTGGGTTGATGAGATTATCGTAGTCGATTCCGGAAGTATTGACCGAACCCGTGACATTGTTGAAGCGGCGGGTGCCCGTTTTGTTCATAACGACTGGCAGGGGTTTGCCTGCCAGAAAGCCTTTGCTGCAAGCCTTTGTCGTAATGACTGGGTGCTGGACCTGGATGCGGATGAGGTGCTATCGGACGAGCTTGTGGCCAACATCCAGGACCTGTTTTCAAAGCCGATTGACCCGGCCATTGCGGGATTCCGGATGCGCTGGGTGCTGTCCCAGCCGGATCCCCGGCATCCGTTCCGCCATGATAAATCGAAGAAGATCCTCAGGCTCTACAATCGTAACAAGGCAGTGATTGAGCCCGAAAAAGACAGCAACAATGACCGGCCGCAGGTGAAGGCTGGCCGGGTTGTGGATTTAAAGGGCGATGTGTTGCACCGCACGCTGATTTCTCTGGAGCAGATGGAGCGCAAGTACTGCCAGTTGTCGACGGAGCAGGCCCGCTTTATCGCCGCAAAGGGACGGCGAATTTCCAGCCCCCGCCTGTTTGCCGAGTTTCCCCTGAAGTTCCTGAAATATTACCTGCTGCACCGCCAGATCCTGAACGGTTGGTTTGGTCTAAGCGTTGCCATTACCGCAGCCAACAGGAACTTCATGCGCCTGGCCAAGGCTCGGGAGATGCAGATGCTATCCGAATTTGAGAGGGAAAATACCCGGTAGGTCTCTGCCGAATACAGCGGACATCAGGTGCCTCGTTGCTCGCCCATTGCCCTCAGGTACAGCGCTTCCGTTTGCTCCCCCATGGCGTTGATCGTGAGAGTTTTACGGGCAAAATCCATGGCGGGCTGCTCGCTCTGTTTCAGTGTTTCCAGATCAGAGAGCGCTCGTGTTATCAGTTCGGCAAGGTCCCGATCCCGATGCCCTGCGCTGAGAGACGATTCTGGAAGAATATCCCGCGGTCCGGACACCGGAGTGGAGACCACTGGGCAACCACTGAGAAGGGACTCCGCCAGTACATAGGGAAAGCCTTCCCGTTCGGAACTGATCACCGTCAATTCGGCCTTGTCATAGACGGGCGCCAGATCCTCCCTGAACCCTGCCAGAGTGACCGACTGTTCCAGTTTAGACTGACGGATGAACTTTTCCAGCTGTGACCGTTGGCTGCCCTCGCCGAAAATAGTGAGATGGCAGCGATGAGTGGAGTCGCCGAGCATGGCCCATGCTCGGATCAGCGCATCAAAACCTTTAACGGTTTCGAGTCGTCCCACGGCGATGACATTGGTGACTCCTGACGGTAGCTTCGGGCCGTCGTCAGTTTTAATTCCTTGGCCCTTGCAGTTCACGCCGTTATAGATCAAGTGTTTTCGGGGATGTCGCAGGGCTGCCAGAATTTGGGGGCTTACGGCAATGACCTCATCAAGTCGATCAAATGCCTTATGGTTGGACTTGGTGCCGTGCACCGTGCCGATTCGCACGCGGACAAGGTTTCCGGTTTTCGCCGCGAGTTGTGCAGCCTTGTTGCCTTGGGCGTGCAGAATATCAGGTGCTATTTCTCGAAGTCGCCGGCGGAGGGCCAGTTGGAGCCAGAGGTTCCGTCGCCCCAGTTGAACGGGCAGCGCATGAAAGTGGATGCCGGAATGAAATCTATCCCGGTAGTCTTTGTGAGCCACTACATGGACGCAATGCCCCCGTCTGGCCAGGTTGGCTGCCAGATCGGCGGTGTGTTTTTCCATGCCGCCCCAGGTTGTGCCGGGCGTGGCAATCAGAAGGGCGATCGTTAACCGGGGCGGTGAGGTCATGATCGGCCTGCGGTATTCTGCAGCACCGTTTCGTAAACGGCCAGGCTCGCTTCTGTCTGTGCCTCCAGGCGGAATCGGTAGGGGATCTCAATGGCCGGAGGCCCGGCATCCAACATCCGGGAAACGGCCTGTGCGAACTCATCCACGTTATCCGGCGCCACCAGGCCTTCCCGGAAGCACGCCTGCAGTGTTTCCGCCGCCCCGCCACGATTATAGGCCACGACCGGTGTTCCCGAAGCGAGGGCTTCGGTCACTGTCCGGCCAAAGGGTTCCGGTTTGGTGCTCATATGGCAGACCACATCGGCGAGCAGGTACAGTGTGGTCATGTCATTGCGCTGGCCGAGAAAGCTGACCTTGTCGGTCAGGTCCAGGCGTGCCCGCTCCTTTTCCAGTTCATCCAGGAAGTGCTCTTTGCCGGGCTCCGCGCCACCGACAATGATGCCATGGCAATCGGGCCGCTCGCGCACCAGCTTCGCCATCATGGCCAGGAAATCCAGTTGGCCTTTCCAGCGGGAAATCCGTCCGGGCATCATGATGATTTTCTTGCCGGCAAGCTGCGGATACTGACGGAACCAGCGGTCCAGCCATTGCTGGCTAAGTTCACGTTGGTGGAACGCATCCACATCGACACCACGCTGAATAACCGTCAGCTTCTCCGCCGGAACGGGGTAGTTGTTCATCACGTAGTCCCGCACACACTGGGACACAGCAATGATGTGATCGGCGCGGGTCATGATGGCGCTGTAGGGTGTTACCGAATACATGCCGTGGAATGTGGACACAACCGCCGGGCGTTCCAGTTTCGGGATGCTTTTCAGGGCCAGGAAGATAATCCAGGCGGGCATGCGCGAGCGGACATGAACGATGTCCGGCTTCAGTTCAAGAAGCAGTTTTCGCATCGGCAGGATTTGCCCGAAGGACGCCGGATTTTTCCGGTGAATCGGCATGAAAATATGCTTTGAACCCTGTCCCCGCAGTTGTTCCGCCATGGGTCCGCCCTTGGAGACGACAAAGGATTCGTGGCCGCGTTTGACGAGGTCGGCAGCGAACTCTACGGTACCTCTTTCTACACCGCCGCTGTACAGCGCTGGAAGTGCCTGAAGAATTCTCAAGGCTGGGCCCCCTTGGGCAGGCGTTGATTGGTTTTGTGGCTCTTTGGCAGTAACCCGTTTTCGATGACCCATAGGGCTGCGCGATTGGCTTCCCAGAGCGACTGGTCGTGGTCAGCCCTGCCGGCCATGACGCTGGCGTGATCCGTCCACTTGGCAACATAGCCGTCCCGGACCAGCCGTTCCACTCCGTCCACGACCCGGCTGCCGGGTCTCGCCGCCAACTCGAAAAGGCCCGTTGGCACTCCGGAGGTTGCCGCCTCGCAAACCATGGACATGCTGTCGGGAGTCACCCAGACCGCCCGTGAGGCGGAAAGTTGATGGCTTAGCCAATCCTCGTGGGTCTGCTGGGGGTGAACAACGGTGATCCGCACTCCGGCCATGTCGTCGAGGCGGTCCTGCAGGGGCTCCGGTGTTCGCCGTGAGGTGCTGATGGTCCAGCGCCAGTCAGGGTACTGACCGATCAGGTGGGATATCTGGCCCAGGACGACATCGTCGTCCCAGTCGAAGTGCGGTGAAGGTCCGCCTATGAGTAATAGCGCTTCCTGTTTCTCGGTGATTCTGGCCAGGGGTGTGATGGTGTTCAGAACGCCCTCGGTTAACAGAACCCGCGGGCCTGGCTGCACGCGATCATGGGCTGGAATCAGGGCGCCGCTGACCAGAGACAGCGGAAACGCGGGCTTCATGATGACCAGCGTTCGGGTCCCGCGACGTTTTCGCAGCGCAAGCAGTAACCGATGCGTACCGGACCCTGCCGCGATGACAAGATCGGGTCGAGGCAGTGACGCCTCCATACGCGGCGAAGAGGCCAGCAATGCCCGCCACAGAGGTACCTTTGTGGGGGAAACATCGATCCAGTAGGTGCTTGCCCCAGCCAGAACGCGAAGCCGGTTGCCAAGCCCCTTCAGCTGATTCCGGTGACCCGGCTTGTTGTCGGTCAGAAGCCACACCACCGGAGTGGATGCATCCTGCGTTCTGGGCTCGGGTTTGGCCATGGTGTTCCGGCATGCGCTGCCGGCCTCCGTGTTGCCTGAGTTCGTTATTACCGGCGTTTGTAGAGTCCCGGATCGTTTTCATCAGGGCGGGTCTTGAAGCGCCGGTGCATCCACAGATATTGATCCGGGGCGCGCCGCACTTCCCGCTCGATAGTCTGGTTGATCAATGTTGCATCCTGAAGATCGTCCCCGCTGGGAAAGCTCTCAAGGGCAGGATGGAAGTAGATGTCGTAGCCCGGACCATCGTCACGTCGGAAATGACTGAACGGGACGACCTTGCAGCCGCTGCGCTCCGCGATCCTGGACGTAGCGGTAATCGTGCCCGCCGGTATTCCGAAGAAGGGCGCAAAGACAATATCCTTGCGGCCGTAATCCTGATCGGTGGCATACCAGACGGCCCGGTTTTTCTTCAGGCTGCGAAACAGGCCCCGAAGGTCCCTGGCGCCGAGCACGGTGCCATACCGGCGTTCACGGGCTCTCGTCATCACGGCGTTCATCAAAGGGTTGTTATGGTCCCGCTGCATCACGTCTGCTTCAATGAACTCGGTCACCAGGCTCCCGCCGAGATCCAGAGTACTGTAATGGCCTCCCAGTAATAAAACGCCTTTACCTTCTGCAAGAGCGTGCTCGAAATGCTCAAGGCCATGGACCTGTGTGATGCCTGTCAGTTTGGCTGGATCACGAAACCAGGCGATGCCAATTTCCAGCAAGCCAATACCATTGGCAATAAACGCTTTCCGAACCAGTGCAGATTGCTGAGCGGCTGTGAGCTCCGGGAAGCACAGCCGAATGTTCACCTCGGCGATGTGCCGACGTTCCCGGGCAAGGCGGAACGCCAGAAGTCCCGCCAGCTTGCCCAGCCACCACTGAACGCGTATTGGCAGCCGGGACACACACCACATCAAAAAGACTCCCAGCCAGGTGGACCACCATCGGGGATGGCGGTAGGCCGAGTAATCGGTGTTTCGCGGAATTTTGCGGTATTTCGTTTTCACGTAAAGCCGGTCCTGGAAAGTCTGAATCTATCGGTGGTGGTACGATGGCCCAAACCATCAATCGGAAGCAAATCAATAGGTTTTGCGCTATGATAGCGCACTGTTTTGCCCGGAGTCCTGTGTGCTGCAATTTATCTATTCCCAGCTTATTAGGCTGATTCTGCCGTTCATTCTGCTGCGCCTGTGGTGGAACGGACGTCGAGCTCCGGAACTCAGGCGCAACTGGTACCAGCGCTTGGGCATTGTGCCCCGGGCTAGCGGCAGGGTTGTGTGGGTTCATGCTGTCTCGGTGGGTGAAACCATAGCGGCAGCGCCCATGGTTCGACGATTGCTGGCCCGGAACCCGGGTATCACCATCCTGATGACAGCCATGACCGACACCGGGCTGGCCCAGGCACGCAAGATGTTTGGTGATCAGGTGCGGTATGCCTACGCGCCCTATGATACGCCGGGTGCCATCCGGCGGTTCCTGGACCGGGTCAAGCCCCGGATACTGGTTATTATGGAAACTGAAATTTGGCCGAACATGATTCGTCAGTGCCGGGCTCGTCGGGTTCCGGTGTTTCTGATCAACGCCCGCCTCTCCGAGCGCTCTGCGCGCGGGTATGAGCGCATCCGGGGCCTTGTGGCACCTATCATGCAAAGCATCAGCTGGGTCGCCGCCCAGGCAGAGAAGGATGCCGACCGGTTCCGGAGAATCGGTGTTGCGCCATCGAAGGTGGCCGTCACGGGGAGCGTCAAGTTCGATGTTGATATTCCGGATGAGGTGCGGGCAGCGGCCATTGCCCTCAGGCAGAGCCTGGCCGGCCGGCCGGTCTGGATTGCCGGTAGCACCCATGGCAGCGAGGATGAGCAGCTGTTGCTGGCACATCTTAAGGTATTGGAAAAACATCCAGACGCCCTGCTGATTCTGGTTCCGAGGCATCCGGATCGCTTTGAGTCGGTGGCCGAAAAAGCTGTACGGAAGGGGCTCGCACTCGCCCGCCGGTCACTGGGGGACGACCCCTGCAAGGCGCAGGTCTATCTCGGGGACACCATGGGCGAGTTGATGATGCTGTACGGAGCCAGTGATCTGGCCTTTGTCGGTGGATCGTTAATCGAGCGCGGCGGGCATAACCCCCTGGAGCCTGCTGGCTGGGGTATTCCCGTGTTTTCAGGGCCCTACATCTTCAATTTTGAAACCATCTACCAGCGACTGCTTGATGACAAGGGTGTCAAGCTGGTCGCCGATGCAGATGAGCTGGCGGCTCACGTGTCATTGCTGTTCGGTGATGACGAAGAACGCCAGGCCATCGGCCGCAGGGCCCTGGAGGTGGTCAATAAAAACCGGGGAGCCCTGGATAAGGTGGTCGACGGGATCATTGAACGAGTCTGAGGCCTGGCTGGCCGCAAAGGCGGGTAAACCGATTCACCCGCCTTTGCGGTTACTGGGTAGGATCGTCCAGCGTTTCTTCCTCGTTGGCCAGAGCCTCGATCCCGGGGGCAGCGGCGCTCAGCCAGTTGTTCAGGTCGATCAGATCCCGAGGGGTCAGGATTCCGGCGGCCTGTTTGAGCTGAAGCGAGTTGATCACATAATCATAGCGGGCGTTGGCGTAATCCCTCAGGGCTACGTAATAGGCCCGTTCCGCATCCAGCACTTCCACAATATTTCGCGTTCCAACCTCATAGCCGGCGCGGGTGGCGTCGAGGGCGCTGCGGCGAGAGATGATGGTCTGTTCCAGGGCGGAAGCGGTCTCTATATTGTTGTTGACCGTCAGGAACAGGCTCCGGGTATTCACCCGTACGTCCCGGCGCACCGTATTCAGGTCCTGTTCGGCGGCGGTGACCAGCGAACGCTGTTCCCGGGCGCCGGCCTGGGTGCCGCCGCCCGTGTAGAGCGGGATGGTCAGTGACAGTGAGGCAACGGACTGGCTACCCTCCTGCTGGGTAAAAAGGGCGTTCTCCAGACTGGTTTCCTGGTAGGAGGCGCTCAGCTCAAGGGTTGGCAAATGACCGGACTTTGCCGCTTTCAGGCTGGCTTCGCTGGCATTGAGTTGCCTCAGGGCCGCCTGAATAGACCAGTTTTGCTCCACCGCGGTTGCTTCCCACGAAGTCGGATCCATGGGCTCCGGGCGCCCGAGCGGAAAATTCTGCCTGAGATTTTCCATGGCGTCCGGATATTCTCCGGTTAACCGGGCCAGTTGTTCCCTGGCCACATTCAGGTCGTTGTCGGCGGCGATGCGCTGGCTCCTGGCATCGTCGTAGCTGGCACGCGCTTCATAGACTTCGGTGACGGCAATGAGCCCCACGTCAAACCGTTCCCGGGCCTGTTCGTACTGGCGCTGGATGGCCGTTTCAGTCGCTTTTGCGGTTGTGACGGTGTCCTTGGCGCGCAGGACATCGAAGTAGGCGGTTGCCACATCCAGAATCAGTTGTTGCTGGGCCAGGTTGTACTGGGCCTCGGCCGCCTCGGTCTGGAACTGGCTGGCTTCGTAGCTGAACCAGTCTTGAGCCCGGAACAGTGGCTGGGTCAGCTCGACGCCGTAGCGGTAGGTTCGATAACTGTCTCCCGAGAAGAGTTGCCGCGTCAGCTCATCGGCGTTTGCCCCCCCGGGTATATTCTTGGGCTCGAAACTTGTGTAGCTTGCTGACCCAACCGCCGAGATTTTGGGCAGCAGGGCGCTCTTGCTGACATCGCTGGTTGCCTGCTGTGCCTGGAACTGCGCCAGGGACGAGGCAATGCCGGAGTCATAGGACAGTGCCTTTTCATAGGTTTCCATCAGATCCAGAGAGAACGCAGGCTGGGCTGCGAGCAGGCTGATCAATCCTGGAAGTAAACGCTTATTCATTGCTTCTCCTGACAAACTATCTCCGGGTATCCCTGATCTGGATAGGGGGTTCGGAAGGCCTGTATTCAAGGTATGGGCCGGTGCCGACGGTGACCCAAAGGTATTGGTTGCTCATTATGGACAATAAACGCCTCCGCTTCTACACTTGCAGAGTTCACTCATTTTGTGAGCAGTTCGCGTCTTGACGGGGTGCTGATACACCGAAAACCGGTGGTTGGCTGAGATTGCAGTGCGGAACCCGCAACCTGATCCGGATAATGCCGGCGTAGGGATTAAGACCATTCAAAACGTGCTGGTTCCAGCCTCTTCCGTACCGGAAGGCCCGTCATACGCGACCCGACAACCCTCCAATACCGGGAGCAGACCATGACGGACTTGCCAGCCTATCTCAGTGAATCCGCAGCGGCGGATTCCGCCGCCATCAAACCATTATCAGGCTCACGAAAAGTATACGTGCAGGGTAGCCGATCCGATCTGCGGGTACCTATGCGGGAAATTACCGTGCAGGACACGCCCACGGAGATGGGCGGCGAGCCGAACCCTCCGGTGGTTGTGTACGATACGTCCGGCCCGTACACAGATCCTGAAGCTGCTATTGATCTTCGTAAAGGTCTCAAACAAGTCCGCGCCGCCTGGATCGCCGAACGCGGTGATGTGGAGCAGCTTCCGGACTACTCTTCCGGGTTCACCCGCCGCCGCATGAAAGACCCCCAGCTTGACCCGCTGAGGTTCATGGACGAGCGAAAACCGCTACGGGCCAAACCTGGCCAAAACGTTTCCCAGATGCACTACGCCCGGCAGGGTATCGTGACCCCGGAGATGGAGTACATCGCCATCCGTGAAAACATGAAGCTGCAGGAGGCCCGGGAACAGGGTCTGCTGAAAGACCAGCATCCCGGACAGTCCTTCGGTGCGGGCCTGCCGGACCAGATTACCCCCGAATTCGTCCGGGACGAAGTGGCTCGCGGCCGCGCCATTATCCCCGCGAACATCAATCACCCGGAATCCGAGCCGATGATCATTGGCCGTAACTTTCTGGTGAAGATTAACGGCAACATTGGCAACTCAGCGGTCAGCTCCTCCATTGAGGAAGAAGTCGAGAAACTGACCTGGGGCATCCGCTGGGGCGCCGATACCATCATGGACCTGTCTACCGGCAAGAACATTCACGAGACCCGGGAATGGATCATCCGCAACTCCCCGGTACCCATCGGCACCGTGCCGATTTACCAGGCCCTGGAAAAAGTCGGCGGCGTGGCCGAGGACCTGACCTGGGAAATCTTCCGGGATACCCTGATCGAACAGGCCGAGCAGGGCGTGGATTACTTCACCATCCATGCGGGCGTCCGCCTGCACCATGTGCCTATGACTGCCAAGCGCACCACAGGCATCGTCTCCCGGGGTGGTTCGATCATGGCCAAATGGTGCCTGGCTCACCACAAGGAAAGCTTCCTGTACGAGCACTTCGAAGACATCTGCGAAATCATGAAAGCCTACGATGTCTCTTTCAGCCTTGGCGACGGCCTGCGCCCCGGCTCCATCGCCGACGCCAACGACGCAGCCCAGTTCGGCGAACTGGAAACCCTCGGTGAGCTCACCAAGATCGCCTGGAAACACGACGTACAGTGCATGATCGAGGGCCCGGGCCACGTGCCCATGCATCTGGTAAAGGAGAACATGGACAAGCAGCTCGAATGCTGTGACGAAGCGCCGTTTTACACACTTGGCCCCCTGATCACCGACATCGCCCCCGGCTACGACCACATCACGTCCGGCATTGGTGCCGCCATGATAGGTTGGTACGGCTGTGCCATGCTCTGCTACGTCACACCCAAGGAGCACCTTGGCCTGCCCAACAAGGATGATGTGAAAACCGGTATCATCACCTACAAGATCGCCGCCCACGCCGCCGACCTGGCCAAAGGCCATCCTGGCGCCCAGATCCGCGATAACGCCCTCTCCAAGGCCCGTTTCGAGTTCCGCTGGGAAGACCAGTTCAACCTTGGTCTGGACCCGGATACGGCCCGCGCCTATCACGACGAAACCCTGCCGAAGGAATCCGCCAAGGTGGCGCATTTCTGCTCCATGTGCGGGCCCAAGTTCTGCTC
>NZ_DDOI01000087.1:31543-31774 GCF_002341575.1 Marinobacter sp. UBA2498
TGGCGCATTTCTGCTCCATGTGTGGACCGAAGTTCTGCTCTATGCAGATCTCCCAGGAAGTTCGGGAGTATGCCAGGGAGCACGGCCTTGATGAGGTATCCGCGGTGGATGCAGGCATGCAGGAGAAATCCCGCGAGTTCGTGGAATCCGGGAGCAAGCTTTACGACAAGGTTTGAACTTGAAGTAATACCCAACTAAAGGCTATCGTTCCAAGTCGATTCAACGACCGGA
>NZ_DDOI01000087.1:31859-32392 GCF_002341575.1 Marinobacter sp. UBA2498
AAAAATGGCCAAACCGTTCCAGTTCAAAGCCAGCGACGTCAACGTCGAAAAACGTGAAACCGTCTTCCAGGGCTTCTTCCGAATGGATAAGCTCTGGCTGACCCACCCGCGTTTTGATGGCCGGGATATGCCGGTGTTTACCCGGGAGCTGTTCATCCGGGGCGATGCTACCTGCGTGCTGCCCTATGATCCGGAGCGGGACGAAGTTGTCCTGCTGGAACAGTTTCGCCTCGGTGCCCTGGGCCGAGACCAGTCGCCGTGGTTACTCGAACTGGTTGCCGGCATGAACGAAGACGGCGAAAGCCCGGAAGAGGTCGCCCAGCGGGAAGGTCAGGAAGAGGCCGGCCTAACGTTTGAGCCGCTGGAAAAAATTTGCGACTACCTGGTGTCGCCGGGTGGCAGTACCGAAATGATTCATCTCTATTGTGGCTGCGTGAGCACTGAAGACGCCGGCGGGCTGTATGGTATGGAGCATGAGCACGAAGACATCCGCGCCCACGTGGTGTCATCCGACGATGCCATAGCGATGATCC
>NZ_DDOI01000076.1:0-9524 GCF_002341575.1 Marinobacter sp. UBA2498
GCTAGGGGGTTGTGCGCATGCCCGAAATTTGGAATCGGCCAGGTCAGCTAATAAATTCAGTAAGTCTTTTTAGAATTCTTTTAAGGATTAATTATTACTGTTATTAGTACCGCAAGTTTCTGTGGATAAGCGAAGAAAATATCAGAAAAACAGTTTGTTGGGCGGTTTATAAGGGTATTGATAAGGCACCCTGAGATCTGTGGACGGTGGCAGGGTGAAATGTGGGTAAGTCGTTTTCGAAGCGAGGTTCAAAGTTATCCCCGGTTGCATCCCGTGGTTCCTAACAGGGTTAAACCCGGGCTGTACACACAGGGCTGTGGGTAACTTTCATTGTAGGAATTTTCTGTACACAAGGTTGTAGGTAAGTTCGTAAAAAACTGAAATATAAAGAAATAAATTTCCACAGGCTGTTCATGAACTGGCTTTAGCCCTTTCACTGGAGGGCCGGTCGGGTTAGAATTCGGGGTCATCTCACAGGACAGGAAGTCCCTTGTCCGTTCAGAGACATTTCAGGGTTATCGGGAGCAGGCTGTCGTGCCAAACAGTATGTGGCATCAATGTCTTGAAGTACTCCGGGACGAGTTTCCCGCACAACAGTTCAATACCTGGCTCAGGCCCCTGCAGTCCGATCACCGGGAGGGGCAGCTGATGCTGTTCGCCCCAAACCGTTTTGTCATGGATTGGGTAAACGAAAAGTACCTGCGACGTATCGAAGAGGTGCTCAAGGATCTGAACGGTGGGCAGGCGCCCCGGGTCAATATGAAAGTGGGTTCCGCACCCCGTGAAGGCGAACCGGTCAAACGGTCGGAAGCACCTGCCCGCGTCAACGGTCAGGTTCAGGAAGAGGCCGGCAGCCGGGTAACCGAAGAAGAAAAAGGCGTGGCCGCTACCGTTGCATCCACACCATCCGTGCGGCCGAAGAGTGACACCCAGCGGCGTCCGGTTCAGGTTGAAGGTGACATCAAACACCAGAGCTTCCTCAACGAGGGGTTCACCTTCGAAACCTTTGTGGAAGGCAAATCCAACCAGCTCGCCCGTGCCGCATCCATGCAGGTGGCCGAGAACCCGGGTGGCGCCTACAACCCTCTGTTTTTGTACGGCGGGGTTGGTCTTGGTAAAACACACCTGATGCATGCGATCGGCAACGAAATTGTCCGTCGTAACCCCAAGGCGAAGGTGGCCTATCTCCGTTCGGAGCGTTTTGTTGCCGATATGGTGAAGGCATTGCAGCTTAACGCCATCAACGAGTTCAAGCGCTATTACCGTTCAGTGGACGCGCTGTTGATTGATGATATCCAGTTCTTCGCCCGCAAGGAGCGTTCCCAGGAAGAGTTTTTCCATACCTTTAATGCGTTGTTGGAAGGCGGGCAGCAGGTAATCGTTACCTGCGATCGGTTTCCGAAAGAAATTGTGGATATGGAAGAGCGACTCAAATCGCGGTTTGGCTGGGGCCTGACGGTGATGGTAGAGCCGCCGGAACTGGAAACGCGGGTTGCCATTCTGATGAAAAAGGCCGATCAGGCCAATGTTAAGCTTAGCAGCGAAGCGGCCTTTTTTATTGCCCAGAAGATTCGTTCAAACGTTCGGGAGCTCGAAGGCGCGCTTCGTCTGGTGATAGCGAATGCTCACTTCACCGGCTCTGAAATCACTCCGCCGTTTATCCGGGAGAGCCTGAAAGACCTGTTGGCGCTGCACGAGAAACAGGTGAGCATCGACAACATTCAGCGCACGGTGGCGGAATATTACAAGATCAAGGTGGCCGATCTGCTATCCAAGCGCCGGACTCGAACGGTGACCCGGCCAAGGCAGGTCGCCATGGCGTTGTCGAAGGAGCTGACCAATCACAGCTTGCCGGAGATTGGTGATGCCTTTGGCGGGCGTGACCACACCACCGTATTGCATGCGTGCAAGAAAATCGTGGAGTTGCAGGAGACTGATCCGGGCATCCGCGAGGATTATCAGAATTTTATGAGACTGCTGACCACCTGATGCCGGGCGTTGGCGAACAACATTCACCCTTCCAACATAAAGAAAGCTGAGTGCCATGAAACTGACGATCAGCCGTGAATCCCTGCTTACCCCGCTGCAAAGCATTGCTGGCGTGGTGGAAAAGAAACAGACCATGCCCGTGCTCTCCAACGTCTTGCTGGTGGCCGAGGACAATACCCTGACCCTGACCGGTACCAATATGGAAGTGGAACTGGTGGCGCGGGTAACACCGGTGCATGTAGATCAGCCCGGCCGGATTACCGTTCCGGCCCGCAAGCTGTCGGATATCTCCCGGGCCCTGGGGGACGAGGCGCCGATGGAGCTGTCGCTTGAAGGCGATCGGTTGCACCTGCGGTGTGGCGCCAGCCACTTTACCCTGTCGACCCTGCCGGCGGAGCACTTTCCGAACGTGGAAGACGAAGACGAGAGCTTCCGTCTGGAATTACCCCAGAAAGAACTCGGCCGGATGCTCGATGCCACGGCGTTCGCCATGGCTCAGCAGGACGTGCGCTATTACCTGAACGGACTGTTGCTGGAAGTGGACAAGGACCATGTGCGGACGGTAGCTACCGACGGCCATCGATTGGCCATGGCACATCTGGAACTGGCCACCAATTGCCCGGAGCTGCGTCAGGTTATTGTTCCGCGCAAAGGGGTACTGGAACTGGCCCGGTTGCTCGATGATGTGGAAACACCGGTGACCCTGGTTATTGGCGATAACCACCTGCGAGCGACGGTGGGGTCTTATACCTTCACCTCGAAACTGATTGAAGGCAAATTCCCCGACTACAATCGCGTGATTCCGCGCGGGGGCGACAAGATCGTCCTGGCGGACCGCGCCACCTTGAAGAACACCCTGCAACGGGCGGGCATCCTGTCCCATGAGAACATCCGCGGCGTGCGCCTGAACCTGGCATCCAATGAACTCCAGGTATTTGCCAACAACCCGGATCAAGAACAGGCCGAAGATGCGCTGCCCGTGGACTATCAGGGCGAATCCCTGCAAATCGGTTTTAATGTAGGCTATCTGGTGGATGTCATGAACGCGCTGGATGAGGACCAGGTAAAAATAACCCTGTCGAATCCGAACAGCAGTGCGTTGATAGAGGCGCAAAACGATAACCGTTGCCTCTATGTTGTCATGCCCATGAGGCTGTAGGAGGAGATGAGATTGATGAGTACCGTAACGAATGGAATCAAAGGCGCCTTCAGGATTGGCCAGACTGTGTCGGTACTCGGGCGCACCGGGATCAACTGGCTTCGGGGGGATCGCCCTCCAACGCCGCGCTTGCTGAGGCAGACGTTTGAATCCCTCGGTGCAACCTACATCAAACTGGGACAGTTCATTGCCAGCTCCCCGACGTTTTTCCCTAAGGAGTATGTCGAGGAGTTCCAGCACTGCCTGGACAGAACACCCAACCTGCCCTTTGGTGTGATCAAGAGAATTATCCGGGAAGAGCTTGGTCGGCCCCTGGAGGAAGTCTATTCGGAAATCGATCCGGTGGCCCTGGCGTCGGCATCGATTGCCCAGGTTCACGCCGCGCGTCTGGTCTCCGGTGAAGAAGTGGTGATCAAGGTTCAGAAGCCGGGTGTGGAAAACATTCTCTTAACCGATCTGAACTTCCTGTACCTGTCTGCCCGTATTCTGGAAACCCTGGCGCCAAAACTGTCCTGGACCTCCATGTCCGGTATCGTCGAGGAAATCCAGCGGACCATGATGGAAGAGTGCGATTTCATCAAGGAAGCGAACAACCTGAAGGTGTTCCGGGAGTTTCTGCACGATACCCATAATGAAGATGCGGCAGTACCGAGGGTGTTTGAACACTGCAGCACCCGGCGGATCCTGACCATGGAGCGGTTCCACGGTGTGTCCCTGACCGATCTGGAAAGTATCCGCGGTTACGCCCGTGATCCGGAGCGTACGCTGATCACGGCCATGAACACCTGGTTTTCCAGTCTGACGCAATGTGAGTTTTTCCACGCGGATGTGCATGCCGGCAACCTGATGGTTCTCAAGGACGGTCGGGTTGGTTTTATCGACTTCGGAATTGTCGGCCGTATCAAGCCGGATACCTGGCAGGCGGTGAGCGATTTCATTTCAGCCGTTATGGTTGGGAATTTCGAGGGAATGGCCGACGCGATGATCCGAATCGGTATTACCCGTCAGACGGTTCGGGCAGATGATCTGGCCAGCGATTTGAGACGGCTCTACCAGCAGATGGACCGAATGGTGCCCGACGAGGTTCCCTATGAGGCGGAGCAGGCAGAAGACGATGTTAATCATATCCTGATGGATATGGTTAAGATCGGCGAAAGCCATGGCCTGCATTTTCCAAGGGAATTCGCTTTGCTACTGAAACAGTTCCTGTATTTCGATCGCTATGTTCACATCCTTGCACCAGAAATGGATGTGTTCATGGACGAACGGTTGAACATGCTCCACTGAGGCTGTCGCCTTGAGCGATTGGCTTTTGTACACTAGGGCAGCGTTACCGACGGGAAGGTAACGCTGCCTTTTTCGTTAAAGGGTTTTGTGTTGTTTCCTGCCCTCGTCCCCTTCGAGTCTGCTTTTCTATGGCGCTTGTAAAATTCCAGACTGAGAACTTCCGCAACCTGTCGTCGGCGCCGGTCAGCTTTTCATCGTCGTTTAATCTGCTTTACGGAGAAAATGGAAGCGGCAAAACAAGTGTGCTGGAAGCCATCGGTTATCTGGGATTGGGCCGTTCGTTTCGGGTGAACAGACACCAGGCAGTGGTTAGTCATGGCGAACAACGGCTGACAGTGTTTGGTGGTCTCGATCATGGGTTGGACTCACGCAGGCATGGCAGCGAGACCGATCTGGTGCATCGCCTGGGAATATCCCGGGATGTGGGTCAGAAGGAAACGATGTTACGGGTGGATGGTGAGGCGGTCAGGAGTCTTTCTGCCCTTGCCAAGCATCTGCCGGTATCTGTGATCGATCCTGGTGTTTTTGATGTGGTGGCAGGTGGACCCGGCAAGCGGCGTCAGTTTCTGGACTGGTTAGTGTTCCACGTGGAACCTTCCTTTGGATCTCTCTGGCAACAATGCCAGAGAGTGACATCACAGCGGAATCAAACGCTGAGAAATGGTAGACTAGACGAAGCTTTAATGCGTGTCTGGGATCATCAGTACGCTACCCTGAGTGAGCGCATTACTGAGGCCCGTACCGGCACCTTTGGCCGGTTCAAGTTGGCTTTTGAAAAGCTGGTTCGGGAAGTAGAGGTACCCTGGACCGAAGGTCTGAAGCTCGAGTATTACCCGGGCTGGGATGTCAGTCGGCCGCTGGCAGAATTACTGGTAGACCATCGGGATCAGGAGCGAAAAGTCGGGCACACATTATATGGTCCGAATCGCGCAGACATCCGGTTGAAGTTTCAGGGCAGGCCTGTTGCCGAAACGTTCTCCCGGGGCCAGCAGAAAACCCTGGTGATTTTGATGAAGATTGCCCAAGGCATGGTGTTGAGTGACATGGGCAAGCAGGTGACCTTTTTGCTCGACGATATTAACGCCGAGTTGGATGAGGGCCATCGCGCCATGCTGGCTATCAGGTTACAGGCATTACGTTGTCAGGTGTTTATCACGTCGATTGAGCGTCCCATGGTGGATCAGCTCTGGCCCGAGGGTAATGCACCGGATTACAGATTGTTCCACGTGGAACATGGCAAATTGACGGAAGAATAAGACCGGTGCGAAGAGCAAAGAATGCCCCGGCCTATCACGCTTCAGGAGTTTCCGAATGAGTGAATCGAACTATAATTCCTCCAGTATCAAAGTCTTGAAAGGACTGGATGCGGTGCGAAAGCGGCCAGGCATGTACATCGGGGATACCGATGATGGCACTGGCCTGCACCACATGGTCTTTGAATTGGTGGATAACTCCATCGACGAAGCGCTTGCGGGCTACTGCTCAGAGATTGGTGTGATTATCCACCCGGACGAATCGGTAACCGTGAAGGACAACGGCCGTGGCATTCCGGTGGACCTCCACGAAGAGGAAGGCGTTTCGGCTGCGGAAGTTATCATGACCGTGCTGCACGCCGGCGGTAAGTTCGACGATAACTCCTACAAGGTGTCCGGCGGTCTTCACGGCGTGGGCGTCTCGGTCGTGAACGCATTGTCCTCTACCCTCACCCTGACCATTCGTAGAGACAACAAGGTTTACGAGCAGACCTACACCCACGGTGTTCCCAATGCACCTCTGGCAGCCGTCGGCGAGACCGACGCATCGGGTACCAAGGTGCATTTCATTCCCTCGCCGGAAACCTTTACCCACATTGAATTCCACTACGACATTCTCGCCAAGCGTCTGCGTGAGCTCGCGTTCCTGAACAGTGGCGTGCGCATTCGTCTGACCGACGAGCGCTCTGGCAAGGAAGAAGTCTTCGAGTACGAAGGTGGCTTGCGCGCCTTTGTCGAGCATCTGAATTCCAGCAAGACCCCGATCAACCGCGTTTTCCATTTTAATCGCGAGCGCGAAGACGGTATCGCGGTGGAAGTCTCCATGCAGTGGAACGATGCTTTTCAGGAGAACATCTACTGCTTTACCAACAACATCCCCCAGCGCGATGGCGGCACACACCTGGCCGGCTTCCGGGCGGCCCTGACCCGTTCCCTCAATAACTATATCGAGCAGGAAGGTCTGGGCAAGAAGGCGAAAGTTGCGACCTCCGGTGACGATGCCCGGGAAGGCCTGACTGCCATCATCAGCGTCAAGGTTCCGGACCCGAAGTTCTCCTCACAGACCAAGGACAAGCTGGTCTCCTCCGAGGTGAAGACCGCGGTTGAGCAGGAGCTGTACCAGAGTTTTGCGGAGTACCTGCAGGAGCAGCCGAACGAAGCCAAACTCATCGTCAACAAAATGCTGGAAGCCGCCAGGGCTCGTGAAGCCGCTCGAAAGGCGCGTGACATGACTCGCCGCAAAGGCGCCCTGGATATCGCCGGTCTGCCCGGCAAACTGGCCGACTGCCAGGAGAAGGACCCCGCCCTTTCCGAACTTTACATTGTGGAGGGTGACTCGGCCGGTGGTAGCGCCAAACAGGGCCGTGACCGCAAGACCCAGGCAATCCTTCCGCTGAAAGGTAAGATCCTGAACGTGGAAAAAGCCCGCTTTGACAAGATGCTGTCCTCTGCAGAAGTGGGCACCCTGATCACGGCTCTGGGCTGTGGTATCGGCCGGGAAGAATTCAATCCCGATAAACTGCGTTACCACTCCATTATCATCATGACCGACGCGGACGTGGACGGTTCTCACATCCGGACACTGCTGCTGACCTTCCTGTTCCGTCAGATGCGCGAAATCATCGAGCGTGGCCATGTCTTTATCGCCATGCCGCCGCTTTACAAGGTCAAGCGTGGCAAGCAGGAGCAGTACCTGAAGGACGAGAAGGCCAAGGAAGCTTACCTCACCCAGACCGCTCTGGAAGGTGCCCAGCTCTATGTGAACCCGGAAGCCCCGGCGATCAAGGATTCCGCTCTGGAAACCATGGTCAAGGACTACCAGGCGGTCATGAACATGATTGGGCGACTGTCCCGGGCCTACCCGGCCAAGGTGCTGGAGCAGATGCTCCAGAACGTCACGCTCAAGCCTGAGCATCTGAAGGAAGAAGCTTCCGTGGCTCGCTGGGTTGCGCGTCTTGGTGATGGCCTGGACCTGGATACCCGCACCGGTACCAAATACACCTTCTCGGTCACCAAGGATACCGAGCGGGCGCTGTACCTGCCGAAGGTAACCATCTACGTGCATGGCATTCCCTACGAGCATGTATTCAGCCATGAGTTCTTTGAATCATCCTCGTACGCAGCGATCGCCCGCATGGGTGAAACTCTGGATGGCCTCATTGAAGACGGCGCCTATATCCAACGTGGCGAGCGTAAGCAGCCGGTGCTGTCGTTCGAAGGTGCCCTGGACTGGTTGATGAAAGAGGCCCAGCGCGGTCTGAATATCCAGCGCTATAAGGGTCTTGGCGAGATGAATCCAGAGCAGTTGTGGGAAACCACCATGGATCCGGAGACCCGCCGCATGATGAAAGTGACGATCGAAGACGCCATTGCGGCAGACCAGATCTTCACAACCCTGATGGGCGACGATGTCGAACCGCGTCGTAACTTCATTCAGACCAATGCCCTGGAAGTGACCAACCTGGACGTCTGATCACAACCGTCCAAAAGGCACAAAAAAAGCGGCGAAGGTTTGAAGCCTTCGCCGCTTTTTTTGTTTTCGATCCCGTGCGGCAACGACCGACCCCTGGAGGTTTTATTTACCGGTGCTCGATTCCGACGATTCGTTTCGCTCCCTCTCTTTCTCCGCCAGATGCGGTGCCATCACCTCTTCCAGCGTGTACCCGGTCAGCCGGCGGATAGTGCGCCAGAGATAATAAAAGATCAACATCATCATAATCATGGAAGGAATGGCGATCATGGGATAGCTCACCAGGGTCATCCGACCAAGCTCCTCATTGAACGCCTCGGTACCGGACGGGCTGACCACGATCCATTTAGCAATCACGTAGTTCATGATGGATGAAAACAGGAAGGTGCCCGCAAAGAAGTAACTCGCCTTGAGCAGGCCGGCCTCGAATTCCTCAACCCGATTGTGTTCTTCAAGGGTTTTGTGGATCTTATCGACATCCAGAACACTTGGGTTATACAGAAGGGTGCGTACCAGAGGGTACTTGGTTCGTGTGGAAGCCAGTACCGCCAGACCTATAATCGCGGGAATCGCGGCTTCCTTGATGGCTAACCAACCCGCATCCAGCTCAAGCAGGCCAATGCCGCCTGTCAGCCCGACACTGACCAGACCGAGTACCGCAATGAAGTTTTTCTTGCGGTACTTGATCAGTTCGAACAACCCCCAACCCAGTGGAAACGCCAGGCCGATGACCAGTGCGTTCACGCTGCCCAGATGTTCTTCGCCACTGAACTTCATCAGGATAACGGATGGAATGATAATACTGACCAGCAAGTCGACCCAGGGCCTTGGTTTGTGGTCCGGAACGTTGGCGGAGCTCGGAGACGTCATGTTCTAGCCTGATTGGTGAAACTGGAGCAGGCCGGAAGGCACTGCCGGAGTAGTCTGGGCAGTATACGATGAATCCAAGTGTGGACGTAACCGCCGTCACCGCACACAGAAGCGGCGGGTTGACTGAATAGACGCTTTCCAAACGGGCATAAAAAAACCGGGCTTATGCCCGGCTTTTCTGTTTCCTCTTGAACGTCAGCGCCGATCAGGCACCCACTTCCTTGAGGCTTTCTTCCACAATCGCCAGTCCTTCTTCCAGCACCTCGTCTTCGATGGTGACCGGCATCAGGAACCGCAAGGTGTTGCCGTACATACCACAGCTCAGGAGAATCAGACCCTTCTCCTTCGCCTTCTTGGTTACCGCCGCTGCCAGTTCCGGCTTGGGCGTACGGCTTTCCTTGCTTTCCACCAGCTCAAACGCAGCCATGGGACCAAGATTGCGCACATTGTCGACGTGGGCAAACTGTTCCTGCCACTGGCTGAAGCGCTGCTTCAG
>NZ_DDOI01000076.1:9666-13768 GCF_002341575.1 Marinobacter sp. UBA2498
TACTTGTCGGTACCGACGATGGCGGAAATCGGCATGCCATCAGCCATACTCTTGGCCATGGTCATCAGATCCGGCTCAACGTCACTGTGCTCGATGGCAAACATCTTTCCGGTCCGGCCAAAGCCGCTCTGCACTTCGTCTGCGATCATCAGGATATCGTTCTCGTCGCAGATCTTGCGGATTTCCTTGAGGAAGCTGGTCGGTGCCGCGTAGAAGCCGCCCTCACCCAGCACCGGCTCGATGACGATCGCTGCGGTGTTGTGGGCCGGGGAATCGGCTTTCATGGCCATTTTCAGGCCACGCAGTGCTTCATCTTCACTGACGCCGTGGTACGGAACCGGATAAGGCGCGCGATAAACGGTGCCGGGCATGGGGCCGAAATCCGTCTGGTACGGCGCTGCCTTACCGTTCATGGCCATGGTGTAGAAGGTCCGGCCGTGATAACCACCGTCGAAGCAGATGACGTTGGTCTTGCCAGTCGCTGCACGGGCGATCTTCATGGCGTTTTCCAGGGCCTCGGCACCGGAGTTGGCCAGCATTACCTTGGCGTGGCCACGCACAGGAACCACACCGCTGAGCTTCTCCGCCAGTTTCACGTAGCCCTCATAGGGCATAACCGTCTGGCAGGTATGCATCAGCTTGTCCAGCTGTGCCTTGACCGCTTCCACCACCTTCGGGTGGCGATGGCCGATGTTCAGTACGCCGATGCCGCCGGCGAAATCGATCATGCGCTTGCCGTCTGCATCCCACAGCTCTGCATTCGTTGCATGGTCGGCAAACTGTTCATTGGGACTTGCCGCGCCCGCCGCAACGTAGCGTTCTTTGAGTGCCTGCAATTCTTTATTGCTCACTTTGCCATTCTCCCTGGGTTCAGGTTCGAAAGTTTCACCTAACAGTGTAAGTAGTACGGTCACAGGAAACAAACCGACTATTGTCGCCCTCAGGCCGCATTGTCCCGGAATTGCAGTTTTGCCAGGCGTTGATAGAGGGCGTTATGGCGCATCAGTTCATCATGGGTGCCCACCGCCAGCAGGCGTCCCTGGTCCATAACCGCAATCCGGTCCGCGTCCCGGACCGTGGCCAGGCGATGGGCAATCACCAGGGTGGTACGCCCGGCAGTGAGAGCTGGCATCGCTTGCTGGATCAGGTTCTCGCTCTCCGCGTCCAGTGCGCTGGTGGCCTCATCCAGCAACAGCACTGGCGCATCGGCCAGCAGCGCCCGGGCGATGGCAAGACGCTGCTTCTGGCCACCGGACAGGCCCAGGCCAGCATCCCCAAGTGGCGTCTCGTAGCCGTTTGGCAGGCTCTGGATGAAATCATGGGCATGGGCGATTTTCGCAGCCCGTTCGACATCCTGCTGGCTGGCATCAGGCCGGGCGTAACGGATATTTTCGGCCACCGTGCCATGGAACAGGGCTGGATTCTGGGGCACCAGGGAAAAACACCGGCGCAGGGCATCGAGAGACAGATCGGCAGTGTCGACGCCATCGAGCAGAATTCGGCCCTCTTTCGGCTGATAGAAGTGCAGCAGCAAATCGAACAGCGTGGATTTTCCGGCTCCGGACCGCCCCACCAGGGCCAGGGTCTCGCCGGCCCTGACCTCCAGCGAAAGATCTGTCAGCGCGGGCTGTTCCAGCCGCCCCGGGTAACTGAAGCTCAGCCGGTCAATCCGGATTGCCCCCTGCACGTGTTCAGGGAGTTTCAGTGTCGACTCCTTGCGTTCAAACGCCGGCTCAGTCTGTAACAGTTCAAACAGCCGCGCCGCCGAGCCTGCAGCCCTCTGCAACTCGCCGATGACCTCGCTGATGGCGCCGGCAGCAACACCCACCAGCAGACTGTAGAAGACAAAGGCTGCCAGCTCACCCGGGCTGATCCGGCCGTGAATAACGTCCAGGCCCCCTATCCAGATGACGATGCCCACAGCGCCCATCACCAGGGAGATGGCCAGTGTGGTCAGCCAGGCGCGCTGACGGATACGCTGGCGGGCAATCTCGAACGCCCGTTCAGACACTTCGGAAAAATACTTGCGGTCGTGGGGCTGATGGTTGAAGGCCTGAACGGTCTTGATCTGGGTAAGGTTCTCGCCCACGTAGCTGCCGACATCGGCAACCCGGTCCTGGCTTAAACGGGAAAGAGCCCGCACCCGCCGGCCATAGAACAGAATAGGCGCGATCACCAGGGGGAAACCCAGCAGAATAATGCTCGCCAGTTTGGCGTTGGTGATGAACAGCAGCAGCAACCCCCCGACCAGCATCAGGGCATTGCGCAGCGCAATGGAAACCGTGGAGCCAATCACCGACTGCAGAACCGTGGTATCAGCGGTAAACCGGGACTGGATTTCCAGGGCCCGGTTCTGCTCGAAAAAACCCGGATGAAGATCAATCAGGTGGTTGAAGACTTTTTTGCGGATATCCGCCACCACCCGTTCGCCGATCCAGGACACCAGATAGAACCGGGCAAACGAGCCAAATGCGAGCCCCAATACCAGGATGAAAAACAGACCGATGGCCCTGGCCAGGTTCTCCGGCGACTCGGTGGCTAATCCCTGATCCACGAGAATACGTAAACCCTGTCCTAACCCGAGCGTAATTCCGGCCGTAAAAATCAGCGCCACCAGGGCACCGGCGACAGCCCGGCGATAGGGGCTGATAAAGTCGATGACCAGTCTCAGGGCCTTGCGGTGACGAGTGTTAATGTTGTGCCTCCTGGATACGGGGTGTTGTAGACTCCGCTAACAATACGGTTTGTACTCCATACAAGACCTATCATACAGCTACGCAAGAGCGTGCGGGTGGAGCAGCTTGCCAGGACCGTCGAAAGCCAGGGATGGCTTTCGCCGAGCGTACAGGGACGTATTTACAGCGTGTCCTGGCAAGCTGCTCCACCCGCGCGCTCGACTAGTCCGAAGCGGAAGGAACATGAATTGAGAGCCTACGCCGACAACGATTACCCGGCAGATCATAAACCGGACTGGAAAATCATTTCAGGCCTCTGGCCCTATCTCGCCGAATTCCGCGGCCGGGTAGTCCTGTCCCTGATTTTGCTGGTGTTGGCCAAGCTGGCCACCGTTGCCACGCCCATTGCCCTGAAATACATCGTCGACTACCTCGACCAGAACCGCGGCGCGGACATGCTGCTTTGGATCCCGGTGATCCTTGTGGTGGCCTACGGCGCGTTGCGCTTTGGCGCCACCCTGTTCAATGAGCTTCGGGATGCGGTATTTGCCCGGGTAGCTGAACGGGCCATGCGGCGGGTGTCCCTGCGAGTGTTCGAGCACCTGCACCAGCGGGAACTGGCCTTCCACCTGGATCGAAAGACCGGTGGCCTGGCGCGGGATATCGAGCGGGGTACCAACGGCATCAGCTTTCTGCTCCGCTTTACCCTGTTCAACATTGTGCCCACCCTGCTGGAGATCCTGATGGTCGCCGGCATTCTTTTCGTGGTGTTCAACGTGGGTTATGTGCTGGCGATCCTGGTGGCCGTGGTGGTGTATGTGGTCTTTTCCATCAAGATCACCGAGTGGCGGACGAAATTCGTGCGCGAAGCCAATGCCCGGGATAACCAGTCCAACTCGCGGGCCATAGACAGCCTGTTGAACTATGAAACCGTCAAATATTTCAATAACGAGCGGTACGAGGCGGAGGTCTATGATCGGGATCTGGACGACTGGGAACAGGCCCGTCTGAAAAACCGCCTGTCCCTGGCCGCGCTTAACTCCGGTCAGGCATTGATTATTGGTCTGGCGATGATCGTGATCATGGCCATGGCGGTCCGGGAAGTGGCCAGTGGTGAGATCACCCTCGGTGACTTCACCATGATCAACGCCTACCTGCTCCAGTTGTTCATTCCCCTGAACGCCCTGGGGTTTGTCTATCGCGAAATCCGGCAGGCACTGGTGAATGTCGAGCGCCTGTTCAAACTGCTGGCGGACAAACCGGCGATTGAAGATGCTCCGGATGCTACCGAGCTGGCCGTGAATAGGGGCGAAGTGCAGTTTGACCACATCCACTTTGCTTACCGACCGGACCGCCCGATTCTGAAGGATGTGAATTTTTCCATCCCGGCCGGTCACAAGGTGGCGGTGGTGGGCGCCAGTGGTGCG
>NZ_DDOI01000076.1:13783-17089 GCF_002341575.1 Marinobacter sp. UBA2498
ATGTGAATTTTTCCATCCCGTCCGGCCACAAGATTGCCGTGGTGGGAGCCAGTGGCGCCGGCAAGTCCACCCTCGCCCGCCTGCTGTTCCGCTTTTACGACGTCGATCAGGGCGCCATAAGGATCGACGGCCAGGACATTCGGCAGGTGAGCCAGGACAGCCTGCGCTCGGCGATTGGTGTGGTGCCTCAGGATACGGTGCTGTTCAACGATACCCTTTACCGGAATCTGGCCTATGGCCGGCCGCAAGCTACCGAAGAAGAAGTCTATCGGGCGGCCCGGATGGCCCACCTGGAAGACTTTATCCACAGCCTGCCGGAGGGTTATGAAACCAAAGTCGGCGAACGGGGCCTGAAGCTCTCCGGTGGTGAAAAGCAACGGGTGGCCATTGCCCGGGTGATCCTGAAGAACCCGCCGTTGCTGATCCTGGATGAGGCGACATCCTCTCTGGATTCACTTTCGGAGCAGGCCATCCTCACGGCGCTCAAGGAAGTCAGCCAGAGGCGAACAACACTGGTGATTGCCCACAGGCTGTCGACTGTCATGGATGCGGACAGCATCCTTGTGATGGAGGGCGGAAAAATCGTGGAGAGCGGACACCATCAGGATTTGTTGGCCCGGAACGGGCACTACGCCCGGCTGTGGTTCCAGCAACACCAGTCTGATGGCGGGGATACCGAAATTCAGCCGGAAGCCTGATCTTTGTAGTCAAACACGACCACTTGATTGCGGCCTTGAGCCTTGCCCCGGTACATCGCCTGGTCCGCACGTACCAGAATCTGGCTGGGTTTTTCGTCAGTCCGGTCGGAAATGGCAACGCCGCAGGTTATGGTGCCCCGCAGTTCATCAAAGCCAATGAACCGCAATTGTTCAACGGATCGGCGAAGGCGTTCCGCAAATTGCCTGGCACTGTTCTCGTCGCACTGAGGCAAGAGCACGGCAAACTCCTCGCCACCGATTCGCCCCAGCGTGTCGCCCGTACGCAGTTCATTTTTGATGCGGTGGGCAGTCTCCCTCAGGACAAGGTCACCAACGTGGTGCCCGTAATGATCATTCACTCTCTTGAACCAGTCAAAATCGAAGAGTACGACCGCATAGCCGGCGCCGTTCCGTTTCAGCCTCTCAAACTCCCAGGACAGCACCTCGGTGAAGCGACGCCGATTGGCTGCACCTGTGAGATCGTCAGTGGTTGATGTCTGTCGAAGCTCTTCTTCAAGCGTTTTCTGGGAGGTGATATCCAGGATCGCGCCGTGCCAGATGACCGTACCGTCCGGCTTGAATTCCGGTTTGGAACGGCCCAGAACCCAGCTGACCACGCCCTCGTTTATAACCCGATATTCACAGACCCAGTTTTCGCCGCTTTTCTTCGAGTGGTTAATGGTCTGTTCAACAAAGCCGCGGTCTTCTGGATGAATGGCCTGGAACACAATAGTCCCATCGGCGAGCGCCTGCTCAGGCGTCACGCCATAGACCCGTTCAATTCCGGCACTGGCATAGGGAAACGTCATGGTTCCGTCCGGTCTGATCTCGAACTGGAACACCACTCCCGGCAAGAGCGACGCCATTTTTTCAAAACGCTGGATCGTTTGCTGTTGCTCAGCCTTGATTTGCTCCAGCCTCTGTTCGTACTGCTTGCTGCTGGAGATCTCTATGTGCGTTCCGGAAATCCACTCGGGCTCACCTTCAAGTGTCCGACTGACGAGGCGACCATAATCTCGGACCCAAACCCAGTAGCCGTCGCGATGACGCATGCGGGCTTCACACTCGTAATACTCGGAGTCGCCGCGGAAATGAGCCGTTAACTTCTGCTCTGACAGAGCCAGATCGTCCGGATGGGCGTGCTTCATCCAGGTGTCGATGGAAACCGGTTGAAGTTCTTCCAGCGAATACCCGATGATTTCCGCCCAGCGCTCATTGAAAATCGTCTCCCCCGTCTGGACGTTCCATTCCCAGGTTCCGGCGCCGGTCCCTTCCAGAATGGTTTTTAGACGTGAGGCTTCGTCTTGCTGAAGATAAAAAGAATGAGAGGGCATTCCACGTACTGCATGTCAGAGAGTTCCCGGCGATCATATAAGAACATGTAGCTGGAGGCGATACCCATTAGTCAGTAGATTCCACAAGTGCGAGCGCCAAACCTGAGGCCCTGGAGACCTGCTGCGAGACGGCCTCCCTGAGCACCGGAATGTCCCCCACAATCAGGCTGAACCAGTTTCTGGCGCGGGTGATGCCGGTATAGACCAGCTCTTTTGTCAGGACCGGGCTCAAACGGTCCGGCAAGACCAGGCAGGTGTGGTTGAACTCCGAACCCTGGGATTTGTGCACCGTCATGGCGTACACGGTTTCCAGCTGCTGCAGACGACTGGGCGAGATCCAGCGAATACCGCCAGCGGTGTCGCTATCCGGAAACGCCACCCGCAGGGTATAGCGGGGCTCACCGGTGTCGGTCCGATCCCAGGGCACGTTGACGGCAATGCCAATGTCGCCGTTCATCAGGCCCAGGTTGTAGTCGTTGCCGGTAATCAGCACAGGCCGGCCCTCATACCAGCCCTCGGCCCGCGGGATCAGTTTTTCAGCCAGTAACTGCTTTGCGATCCGGTCGTTGAGGCCTTCTACGCCCCAGGGGCCCTTGCGCAGGGCACAGAGCACCTGAAAGTCACTGAAGGCTTCAAGGAGCTGCACCGCCATCGCATCCCAGTCTTCGCGGGGGCTGTTTTCGTTCAGGCCATGATTCTGCAAGCGTTCGAGGTAATGGCGGTAACCAACGGGTGGTGGCAGGCTCTGACCATTCACTTGCCGGCCCTGCCCGGCATTTCGGAATGCCTCGGGTGAGCCGGTGATGGCATGTCGACACACCAGGTCCAGGGTGTCTTCCGTGTCCCCACTTTTCGACCGGCTGTTAAGCAAAATTACGTCGTCGAATTCTGCTTCCCGGATCTGGCGCAACATGGCGTTATCAAGCGCATTGGTATTCGCAGCTTCGGCAAAGGCGCGGATACCGCTGTCCTCCCGGAACCGGTAGCTCTTGCGCAGCATGGCCACGGCCTGATCCATGGGTTGGCCGGTTTCGTCCACCAGTGACTCCGGTATCTCGCCTCCGGCCATGGCAACCAGCCATTGGGCCGTTTCCGGTGTGTAATGCGCCAGCAACGCCCGCTGGCACAGCTCCCCCAGTACCGCACCGGCGTCCACCGAGGCCAGCTGGTCCTTGTCGCCCAACAGGATCAGCTGGGCGTTGCCGGGCAGGGCATCGAATACCGACGCCATCAGATCCACGTCCACCATTGAGGCTTCGTCGATGACCAGGAGA
>NZ_DDOI01000076.1:17196-17407 GCF_002341575.1 Marinobacter sp. UBA2498
TTATGGCGGAATTTGCGGGTATCCGGCCGGCTGCCCAGTAACCGGTGCAGGGTAGTGACCCTGGTGGGGATATCACTCAGATCGACGTTTCCCGGCAGTTCGGCAAGGGGTAACCGGCTCACCGCACCGCCGATGGATTCGTTCAGTCGGGCGGCCGCCTTGCCGGTCGGCGCTGCCAGGCGGATCCGGTATTTCCGACCGGCCCGTTCGG
>NZ_DDOI01000009.1:0-193 GCF_002341575.1 Marinobacter sp. UBA2498
GGCAGCCTGAGCGAAACCCTCGATGCCATCAAGATGGCACAGGATGCCGGCTTCACCGCCGTGATTTCCCATCGCTCCGGTGAAACCGAGGACACCACCATTGCCGATCTGGCTGTGGCCACCTGTGCCGGCCAGATCAAGACCGGTTCCCTGTGCCGTTCCGATCGTGTTGCCAAGTACAACCAGCTGCTGC
>NZ_DDOI01000009.1:357-629 GCF_002341575.1 Marinobacter sp. UBA2498
GGGCAGGGCTGATCGACTGATCTGACCGGTTCTGGCAAAGTGTCAGGCCGGCAATCGGCGAAAAACTGTTAAGGCCATCGTGTTCCGGATGACAATCTGGATGCGATGGCCTTTTTGTACAGGCAGTTAGAAGAATTTGTTGCTAATCTACTCTAAGGTCTATACTCAACGTCCGGCGTTGGTATTTTGATTGATTGAATTTTGAACGGAATCGGCAATGAAGTTGCTCTGGACCTTAATGGTGGTTGTGATTCTCCTGCTGCAGGTGCGCC
>NZ_DDOI01000009.1:793-1559 GCF_002341575.1 Marinobacter sp. UBA2498
ATTCTCCTGCTGCAGGTGCGCCTGTGGGTCGGGGAGGGCAGCTTTGCGCAGGTATGGGCTCTGGAGCAGTCCATTGCCGAGCAACGTGAAGAAAATGCCGAGCTAGCTACCCGCAATGAACGTCTCTATGCGGAAGTCAGGAATCTGCGTAACGAGCAGGGCGCCGTTGAAGAACGGGCCAGAATGAACCTCGGCCTGATAAGAGACGACGAGACCTTTTTCCTGGTTGTTGAAAACTGATTGTCTATGCCTGCTCCGAGACTCTGGCTGATTGTTCCTGCCGCCGGCATCGGCCAGCGTATGCAGGCTGAGCAACCGAAACAGTACCTTCGGCTTGGCGAGCGTTTCATTCTCGACATCACCCTTTCCCGACTCATGGATTCCGCGCCTTTTTCCGGCTGCATGGTGCCATTGCACCCGGCCGACCATTGGTGGCCGGATACCGAAGCCAGCGGCGATAGCCGAATCCAGACCTGTACCGGCGGTTCCGAAAGAGCTGGTTCGGTGTTGTCGGCGCTGCACGCCATGGCGGAACAGGTGAAAGATGACGACTGGGTTCTGGTGCACGATGCGGCGAGGCCCTGCCTTGATACCCGGGATCTTTCCAATCTGATTGACCGGCTCTACAGCCATCCGGTTGGGGGGCTGCTTGCCTCGCCGGTTGCCGACACTTTAAAGAAAGCCGGTACTGCTGAACTCCCGGAAGTGATTGAGACCGTTGATCGCACGGGGTTGTGGCGGGCTCTGACGCCCCAGATGTTTCGCT
>NZ_DDOI01000009.1:1605-18602 GCF_002341575.1 Marinobacter sp. UBA2498
TGACGCCCCAGATGTTTCGCTATCGTGTTCTTGTTGATTCTCTGGAGGCAGCTCTTGCCCGAGAGCTTCCGGTGACCGATGAGTCCTCCGCGGTGGAGTTTTCCGGTAACATGCCGGTGCTGGTTGAAGGGCGGCCGGACAATATCAAGATCACCGTGCCCGCCGATCTGGCACTGGCAGGCTTCATTCTGAGCCAATTCTGAACTTTCGGAGTGTTCCGGAGCACATTATGCGTATTGGTCAGGGCTTCGATGTCCACGCCTTCTGCGAAGGCGACTCTGTGATTATTGGCGGCGTAAGCATTCCGCATTCCCACGGGCTCAAGGCCCATTCTGATGGTGATGTCCTGCTGCATGCGTTGGCAGATGCATTGCTGGGCGCTGCCGCGCTTGGCGACATCGGGCATTTCTTCCCGGACACCAGTGACGAGTGGGCAGGGGCCGACAGCAGGGACCTTTTGCGTCGGGTTGTGAACCGGGTCCGGGACGAGGGCTTCTCCGTCGTTAACGTGGATACCACAATCATTGCCCAGGCCCCCAAGATGGCACCCCATATCGATGCCATCCGTTTGAACATTGCCGAAGATCTGGGCGTGCCGGCCAGTCGTGTCAGCGTGAAAGCCACCACCACGGAAAAGCTGGGTTTTACGGGGCGCGGGGAAGGCATTGCCTGCCAGGCGATCTGCCTGCTTGAACCGGTGGAATCTTGAGCAACTGGCGCCTTGACTGGCCAACCTCCGGCGGCGGTCGTATTGCCTCTGGCCGCCTGAAAACCGCCCCGGGCGATTTCATTGTCGACGAATTGCTGGAGCTGCCGGAAAGCGACCCGGCTGTCGAGGGAGAGGTAATCGCAGGCAGTGGCGAGCATCTTTGTTTGAAACTGGAGAAAGTGGGTGATAACACAGAGTATGTTGCCCGCGAATTGGCCAGGATCGCCGGGTGTCGTCACTTTGATGTCGGTTTCTGTGGGCTCAAGGATAGGCATGCTGTGACCCGCCAGTGGTTCAGTCTGTACCGTCCCGGAAACGAGGATCAGGACACCGCTCTGATCCGGGAGATTGGCCTACGCTGGCCGGTTCTGGCGGCTTCGCGGCAGGCGCGGAAATTGCGGCGCGGGGAGCACAGGGGTAATGGCTTCACGATTACCCTGAGGGCCGTCTCCGGTGAGCACCAGGTTATTGACCGAGCGCTGGAGCGTCTGGGCGATATTGGGGCTCCAAACTACTTTGGCCCCCAACGGTTTGGCAATGATGGCGCTAACCTTGACCGAGCGGTGCATCTTGATCCCGCTACCCTGAACCGACGTGGCCGGTCCGGTGGAAAAGGCCGGGGTGGCAAAAAGCGAGCTGGCAGCGACGGCTCGAAAAACGTATTGTATTTTTCGGCAGCGCGCTCCTGGCTGTTCAATGAGGTGCTGGCAGCTCGGGTAGACGATGGCAGCTGGGCCGAGGCAGGAGCGACAGGTCCACTGTGGGGTGACGGCGGCACCACCGCTTGCGGGCCCCTGGAAACCTTCGAGCGAGGCATTGTCGCGCAAACCCCGGAGTTGGCCGCCCTGTTTTCGGTCACCCGGATGAAACCGGAGCGAAGGCCATTGGCGGTAAAACCGGAGAGCCTCTCCTGGCAGTGGGTCGCTGAGGACTGTCTGGAGCTGGCGTTTTTTCTTTCGCCCGGCCAGTACGCGACAACGATTTTGAGTGATATTTTCGAGCTTGAGGACATGAGCCTCGGCCGACACAACGAACAACAAGGCTAGCGGAGAACACTGTGCGTATTCTGTTGTCGAATGATGACGGCGTTCATTCACCGGGGCTTATAGCCCTGTTTGATGGCTTAAAAGGACTGGGTGAGCTTGAGGTCGTGGCGCCTGACCGGGATCACAGCGGCGCCAGTAACGCCCTGACGCTCAATCGCCCCCTGACGGTTGAGGAACATCCCAACGGTTTTCGTTCGGTCGATGGAACACCGACCGACTGCGTCCATCTGGCGGTGAACGGATTGTTCCGTGAGCCGTTCGACAGGGTGGTGTCGGGTATCAACACCCACGCCAACCTAGGCGACGACATTATCTACTCCGGTACCGTTGCTGCGGCAACCGAGGGTCGCCACCTCGGACTTCCCGCCATTGCCGTCTCCCTTGTCAACGATGGCCACTTTCACTACGAGACCGCCGCCCGGGTTGTCCGGGTGCTGCTCGAGAACGAGCGTCCCCTGGTGCTGGGGCCTCGCTCCATTCTCAACGTGAATGTCCCGGATGTTCCCTGGGAGGAACTGGCTGGCATTCGGGTGACGCGCCTCGGCCACCGGGAACGGGCAGAGGGTGCCGTCCCGATGACCTGTCCTCGCGGCAAAGAGCGTTACTGGATCGGGGCGGCAGGTGTCGGCGGTGACGCCGGTCCCGGCACTGATTTCAATGCCGTACGTGAAGGTTATGTCTCGGTTACCCCGGTTCACATCGACATGACCCGGCATGAGGCGCTCTCACGGCTCCGGGATTGGGTCGATACCCTGGAGGTTTCGCTGGAGGGGCGGGGATGACAGCGCAGCTCGAAGGCATCGGGATGACCTCCCGACGCACCCGGATGCGACTGGTTCAGCGCCTCAGGGAAGCCGGCATCGAGTCGGACCGGGTACTTGAGATTATGGGAGAGGTGCCACGGCACATTTTCCTGGATGAGGCGCTTTCCCATAGGGCCTACGAAGATACATCGCTACCGATTGGCTACGGCCAAACCTTGTCACAGCCCTACATAGTGGCCCGCATGACTGAATTAATGCTTGCCCACGGGCCCTCACGGGTCCTGGAGCTTGGCACCGGGTCCGGTTACCAGACCTCTGTGCTATCCCGTCTGTTCGCCGAAATCTACAGCGTCGAGCGTATCAAGGCGCTTCAGGACAGGGCCCGGGACCGGTTGCGACAACTGAACGCCAGAAACGTGTTCCTGAAACATGCTGATGGTGGCATGGGCTGGCCTGAACGTGGCCCTTTCGACGGTATTATCGTGACCGCAGCGCCCATTGAAGTTCCAGCCGAATTGCTCGCCCAACTGGCAGACGGTGGCGTGTTGATTGCCCCTGTCGGTGAGGAGAATCAGGTGCTGGTGCAGGTAACCCGGCGGGGAGATCGCTTTGATCACAAGGAGCTGGAACCGGTCCGGTTTGTGCCGCTTCTGGGCGGGGTTGTCCGATAATCATGGTCGACTCTTCAGAAAGTAAACCAAACCCGGACAGCGATATTGCACGCAGCCACCACCCTGCAGCCGTGTTTCTTCGGGGAATCGCCATGGGTGCCGCTGATATTGTTCCAGGGGTTTCCGGTGGTACCATTGCCTTCATCACCGGTATCTATTTCCGCCTCCTGGAAGCTTTCAACGCGGTTCCGGGAGCAGTTTTCCATGACTTGATTCGCGGCCGGTTCAGCCGGTTCTGGCATGCCTGTGACGGAACTTTTCTGGTCGCCTTGCTGGCGGGCGTCCTGACCAGTATTGCTACCCTGGCATCTGGGATCAGCTATATGCTGGTGGCCTACCCGATCCTGATCTGGAGCTTTTTCTTTGGATTGATCGTCGCTTCGGTGTGGCATGTCGGGCGCCAGGTGCGACACTACAAGCCCGCACTGCTGGTTCCGCTGTTGTTCGGCATTGTTATCGCGTGGTGGATAACCACCCTGTCTGCCAGCGAAGTCGCGCCTTCTACTCTGGCGTTCTTTGGTGCCGGAGCGCTGGCCATCTGCGCCATGATTCTTCCTGGCATCTCGGGCAGCTTTATCCTGGTGATTATTGGTATGTATGCGCCCGTGCTCGCCGCGATCAAATCGTTGGACGCGGGCATTCTGCTTCTGTTTATGGCAGGTTGCGTGGTGGGTCTTTTATCCATCGCCCGCCTGATCACCTGGGCGTTCCACCATTTTCATGATCTCGTGCTCGCCTTGCTCACCGGCTTCATGATCGGAGCGCTCAACAAGGTTTGGCCCTGGAAGGAGACTCTCAGTTGGCGTATCAACAGCTCCGGTGAACAAGTTCCCCTGAATGAGACGAGTATCTGGCCCTCTACCTTTGCAGAGCAGGCCGGCCAGGATCCCCAGGTGCTATTTGCCCTGCTCATGGCGGCGGCCGGTTTTGCCCTCGTTCTGCTGGTGGAGTGGCTCGGTTCCCGGCATGGAGAGGTCGCACCATCGAGGTGATTTGAGGCGACTGTGTGCGAAGAGTGTTACCTAACGCACAAAACGGGTGTTTCTGGAGGTAACAAGGGAGGTCGGTCAGTAACTTGGCTTCCCGAGAAAAATGTGCAATATATTAGCAAGTTACTATAAAAACTTTAGAAACTGCTTCGACAACCGACAGCGGTTATACGGATTTTTCATAACTGGGTCAGTTTTATTCCTGTGAGATTCATGCGTGGGCTCATCACTGCCGTTTCACCGGCGTCCCCGCGGTTCCCGTCCGGTGCCTCAGAGCCTGATCGCCCCGCGAAAAAGGTGCTGGCCAGCCGCCTTGCACTCCTGCCCCTCATGGCCCTGCTGCTGCTTTCCGGCTGTAACACGCCGGCACTCTACCAGGACGACATTTACAATCCCCCAGTCTATTGGGGCCGTCACGTCGTCAAACCCGGTGAAACCCTTTACAGCATAGCCTGGCGGTATGGTCGGGACTACCGCGAGCTTGGCGACGCCAATGGCATTGGCCCGCCCTGGAATCTCAAAGCGGGTCAGGTGATTCGTCTGGATCTTCGCGGAAGTGTAACCTCGGGCAGTCAGACTACAGCAGCCAAAAAGCCGTCTGGATCGCAACCGCCGAAAACGGCGAGTCGTGCTTCGCCTCCAAAACAGACAGCTGCCACGGCACCCAAACCTGCGGTGACGAGAGCAGCGAACAAGGGCGCGCCGCTCGCTTCCCAGACCCAGACCGTGGCCCGGATTGAATGGCGCTGGCCTCACGTTGGCACTGTAATTGCTGGATATTCAACATCCGGAAAAGTCAATAAAGGTATTGATATTGCCGGGCAAGCCGGGGATGCTGTAAGAGCTGCGGCCACCGGGAATGTGGTCTACGCCGGCAACGGGTTGCTTGGATACGGCAACCTGATTATCGTGAATCACAACGAGCACTATTTAAGTGCTTACGCTCACAACCGGAAGATTCTGGTGCAGGAAGGGGAGGATGTGAAAGCCGGGCAGGTGATCGCAGAGCTCGGTAGCAGTGGCGCTGAACGACCCATGTTGCATTTTGAGATTCGTAAAAATGGCAATCCGGTTGACCCAGTCCATTATCTGCCGCCGCGCTAATGAATGACGCAGTCAGCAGGCTGCCCTGATCGCACACCCTGGCACTGACAAAACACCGCGTTCGCAAGAAAAACAAGAACGGTAAAGGCCATGACAGGCCGACCAACAAAATGTCCTGAAGAAAAAAGTGTGAAGACAAAGACGTCCGCAATAACAAGAAGTATCGGGCGAACATCCAGGATTATTGAGAGGCGGGGCAAGACAAATGTCAGCAGAGCAAGAAGACATCATCATTGATCGTGTATCGGACATGGACGATGCCGAGGATCAATTGTTAGCAGAAGAGAAAGTTGAAAAAGAGCCCACCGAAGAAGTGGCCGAAGTAGAAGAGGACATCCCCACCCAGGGACGTTATTTCACCAGTCAAAAGCAGCTGGATGCCACTCAGCTGTATCTCAACGAAATTGGTTTTTCCCCCCTGCTTACGCCGGAAGAAGAGGTCTATTTTGCCCGTCTGGCACGCAAGGGAGAGGAGTCCGGCCGCAAACGGATGATCGAGAGCAACCTTCGCCTTGTGGTGAAGATCGCACGACGTTACGTGAACCGCGGGCTGACCCTGCTGGACCTGATCGAAGAGGGCAACCTTGGCCTGATCAGGGCGGTGGAAAAGTTTGATCCGGAGCGGGGTTTCCGATTCTCCACCTACGCCACCTGGTGGATTCGCCAGACCATTGAGCGGGCCATCATGAATCAGACCCGCACCATCCGTCTGCCGATTCATGTGGTCAAGGAACTCAATCTGTATCTCCGTGCAGCGCGGGAACTGACCCAGAAACTGGATCATGAGCCCTCGGCGGAGGAAATCGCCAGAATGGTCGATAAGCCCGTGGCCGACGTTAAGCGGATGTTGGGTCTCAATGAGCGCGTCGCTTCCATGGACACTCCCATTGGTGCCGGTGGCGAAAAGTCGCTTCTGGATACCGTAGCGGATGAAGGGGCTTCGGATCCGGCGGATCTCCTGCAGGACAACAATATGTGTTCCTGCCTGGAGAAGTGGATTGACCAGCTTAGCGACAAGCAGCAGGAAGTTCTGTCACGCCGTTTTGGTCTGCGGGGCTACCCGGTGAGCACGCTGGAGGAAGTCGGCCAGGAGATAGGTCTGACCCGCGAGCGAGTAAGACAGATCCAGGTCGAGGCGCTTCGTCGTCTTCGTGAGATCCTGGAGAAGGAAGGCCTGTCCGGAAACCTGCTGTTCAAGTAACGTCTTTCTTTTCTTTCGATCCAAAGCCGGCCAGGGAATCCCTGGCCGGCTTTTTTGTGTTTCAGGATCGCCCCAAATGAGAACCAGGGCGCGTCCCGCCCGCCAGCGCCGTTGATAGAATGCCGTGACCGGGCGGGGATAAGGGTGTCGAAACCCGGTGCACGAATGAAACACGTCAATAATAACGATCGAAAAGGAAAGGACTATGAAGAAGGCTCTTACAACCGGTTTTGCGGCTCTGACGCTGACGGCCCTGCTGTCTGCTCCAGCCGCAGCACTCACCGTGGAAGGTGTTGATGTTCCGGATACCTATTCCGCCATGGATACCGAACTGACGCTTAATGGCGCAGGTACCCGTTCCAAATGGTTCATGGACCTGTATGTCGGCGGTCTGTACGTTCCCGAGACCATCGACGATGGTGAGGCCGTGATTAACGCAGATGAGCCCCAGGCCATCACTCTGCACATTATCTCCGGCATGATTACCAGCGAACGCATGACAGAAGCCACCCTGGAAGGTTTCGAGGCCTCCACCGACGGCGATATGGCATCTATCCAGGAGGATGTGGACCAGTTTATGGCGGTCTTCCAGGAAGAAATCACCGAGGGTGACGTTTTCGATCTGGTGTACCTGCCGGGCGAAGGCGTGCGGGTCCTCAAGAACGGCGAGCAAAAGGACACGGTTGGCGATCTGGCCTTTAAAAAGGCCCTGTTCGGAATCTGGCTGTCCGATAAGCCGGCGCAGAAGGATCTGAAGGAGAAAATGCTGGGTCAGCGCTAACCGCGGCTTGGCGTCTGAAACAAAAAGCCGGCAAGATGCCGGCTTTTTTAAGCCGAGGATTCAGAGATAATCCCGTTTCTGCTTGAACTCGCACAGGTCCTCAATGATACAGGCGCCGCATTTCGGTTTGCGGGCGGTACAGGTATAGCGCCCGTGCAGAATGAGCCAGTGGTGCGCGTCCAGCAGAAACTCTTTTGGCACCAGGCGCATCAACCGGTTCTCCACCTCCAGAACGTTCTTGCCGGGCGCAATGCCGGTGCGGTTCGACACGCGATAGATGTGAGTGTCCACCGCCATGGCCATGTGGCCGAAGGCGGTGTTCAAGACCACGTTTGCGGTTTTGCGACCGACCCCGGGCAACGCCTCCAGATCCTCCCGCCGCTCCGGCACCTGGCCGCCGTGTTTCTCAATCAGGATTCGACAGGTCTTGATCACGTTCTCGGCCTTGCTGTTAAACAGGCCAATGGTCTTGATGTACTCCTTCAGGCCATCGACTCCCAGGGCCAGGATGGCCTCTGGGGTGTTGGCGACCGGGAACAGCTTGTCAGTAGCCTTGTTGACACCCACATCCGTGGCCTGGGCCGAAAGAATAACGGCAATCAGCAGCTCGAACGGGCTGGAATAGTTCAGCTCGGTGGTCGGGTTGGGGTTGGCCTCCCTGAGGCGGGTGAAGATCTCAATGCGTTTCTGTTTGTTCATCAGCTCTCAGTCTTGTGCAAGTGCGGACTCAGGATACGTTCCCGGTAACCCGGACCCGCTTGCTGCCTGCTGCTACAGGCGCTGGTTCATGTGCCTTGCGGCGCTCTTCCAGATGGTTGTCGATACCATTTTTGAGCGCGATCAGCAGTCCTAGCCCGATAAAGGCGCCGGGCGGAAGAATCATGAACAGCATATCCGGGTAGTTGTCGAAGGGGCGGATCACCCAATCGGCAGCAACGGGGCCCAGCAGCAGGTGCATGTCCACAAACAGAGTGCCCTGTCCGATAAGTTCCCGAAGGCCGCCCAGAACAACCAGCACCGCCAGAAAGCCAAGGCCCATCATGGCGCCATCCAGCAGTGCCGGAAGTGGTGGATTTCTGGAAGCAAAAGCGTCAGCCCGGCCGAGGATGGCGCAGTTGGTGACGATCAGTGGAATGAAGATGCCAAGAATCAGATAAAGCTCATAGGTAAAGGCCTGCATGAGCAATTCGGCGCAGGTTACGAATGAAGCGATGATCATGACGAATGCGGGCAGGCGCACAGACTCGCTTACGAAATTGCGAATCAGTGACACCGCAAGATTGGACCCCATGAGCACCATGAGTGTAGCCAGCCCAAGCCCGATGGCATTAACAACGGTACTGGTCACGGCCAGAAGCGGGCAGAGCCCAAGCACCTGGACGAGGGCCGGGTTGTTGTCCCAGAGCCCGTCGCGGATGATTTCGCTCGATGATTTGGTTGCCATGATCAGGAATGCTCCGTATTGGACGATTCGCCGGCAATCGCTTCAGGGTTCAGGATCTTGTCTCTCGGTGACGGCTCTTCGTTGAGCCGCTCCCGGATAATCTGACGGTTTTCCCGAAAATAGATCAGCGCTTTCTGAACCGCTTTCACTACAGCCCTTGGCGTGATGGTCGCGCCTGTGAACTGATCGAATTCTCCACCATTCTTTTTAACGTTCCACTCCCGGTGCGGTGGTTTGCCCAGCGAGCGGCCATCGAAACTCTTGATCCAGTCGGATTTGCGGGTTTCGATCTGGTCTCCCAGCCCCGGCGTTTCCTTGTGACTGGTTACCCTCACTCCGAGAATGGTCCCCGTCATGTCCACTCCCACGAGGAGATGAATCTTGCCGGAATACCCGTCGGGTGCTACCACGGGCATTATCATGCCAATGGGCTGCTCGTTCTGTCGAGCTACCCAGACGTTCAGAGGGTCGGGCTGTGCCAGGCGCTCACTGGCAGGCAACTGTACCGTATCCCTGAGCAGGTCGTTGTTGTGCCGGCTTTCGGGAATGATTTCATACAAGGCCTGGGCCTCTGCGCGGGCGGCCTGTTCACGAATTCGCTCTTCCGTGGCCACCTGGGTTACGGCAATGGTGCCGCCGGTGATCACGGCGAACAGGCCGAGCCCGATGGCGCTGCGGCGGATGGACTGTGCAACTGCAGCCATGATTACCCCTGGCTCCCCGGTACACCCCGACGGGCCTTGTGGTGGCCGTAAGTGCGTGGAGGTGTGTAATGATCAATGAAAGGAACGGCAAAATTCATCAGCAGAACGCTGAACGCCACGGCGTCGGGATAATTGCCCCAGGTGCGGATCAGGTAGATCAGAATGCCAATTCCCGCTCCATAGATGAGTTTCCCCTGGTGGCTCGTAGCTGCTGACACCGGGTCGGTAGCGATAAAAAAGGCGCCGAGCATGGTCCCGCCTGCAAGCAGATGCAGGGATAGTGGTGCATAGAGGTCGGCATTGTTGCCAAAGGCCAGGCTCATTACGATCATCCCACCAAGAAATCCTGTCGGAATGTGCCAGGTAATGATCCGCAGGGCGATGAGCAGAAGGCCTCCTGCCAGAAATGCCGCATTGACCCATTCCCAGCCTCTGGCGATACCCTCACCAAACGTTGGGTGGTTCAGCACCTCGGTTGCTGTGTGGGTGGTGATCTTGTGTTTGTACTCGTCAAGAGGCGTTGCCATTGTCCAGCCATCGACCGCTGTTTGCTGGCCGGAGGCTATGGTTGCCAGGGTCTCGCCAAAGCCCGGAGCACCGTCCCAGAGCATGGCGGGCTCTGCCCAGTTCGTTGTCATCGCAACCGGAAAAGACACCAGAACCAGGGCGTAACCAACCATGGCAGGGTTGAAAGGATTTGAGCCCAGCCCGCCATAGAGTTGTTTGGCCACAACGATAGCCGAGATCACTGCGACCGCAGATACCCACCAGGGCGCAAACTGGGGCAGCGACAGAGCCAACAGAAGGCCGGTGACGGCGGCGGTATTGTCTTTGATGAAGAAGGCAACCGGCTTTTTTCTGAGCTTGAGCAGGGCAGCTTCAGAGGCGATCGCCAGGGCAATACAGAAGACCACGTTGATCAGGTTGCCCCAGCCGAAGAATAGCGTCTGGGCCAACAGGCCAGGCAAGGCCGCAATAAGCACCCATAACATCACGCGGGATGTTGGCCGGGCCTTGTGGGCGTGTGGCGATGACTGCTGAACAAATGCCATGGATGTGTTGCCTGATCTCGTTTAGTGGGTTGTCTGGGATTCAGTCGGACCGGCGGCCAGCTTTTCTCTGGCCTCAGACAGCGCCTCTTCCGCTCTTTGCACCCGATCGTGATTCTTGGCCACGGCCCTCTCCAGCTTCTCGACGTTGTCTGCCTGCTGGGCTTTGGCGTCATCAAGCATGCCTTGCATGGTTTCCAGCTTGGACCTGGCCTGCTCCAGCTGCTTCTCAAGGGCCTCGATGTCGGGCTTTTCTTCGGTCGGCGGTGCACTGGGGGCAGGCGACTGGGACGCTTGTGCCTTTGCTTTCTTACGGGCCAGGGCCTGCTCCACAAGCGCCGACTTGGCGGCACGTTCGTCAACAGCCTGACCTTCGGCGGCCGCTTTCTCCGCCTCTGCCTGTTTTTTCGCGGCTGCTTCGGCTGCGGCCTGCGCCCGCTCCTTGCGCCTCAGTTCTTTCTCCTGTTGCTCGCGCTCGAGGCGTTCCTGGCGTGCCTCGAAGCGTTCCCGGGCCCGGTCGGCTTTCAACTGTTCTGCCTGTTGGGCACGGATTTCACCCTTGGCGAACCGATAGTACTGAACCAGCGGAATCGAACTCGGGCAAACATAGGAACAGGCGCCACATTCTATGCAGTCAAACAGGTTCAGGTGCTCCGCCTTTTCAAATTCGGTGGCCTTGGCGTGCCAGAAAAGTTGCTGCGGCAACAGCTCCATGGGGCAGGCTTCGGCGCACTGGCCACACCGGATGCAGGGTTGTTCCGGTGGTGGTGCCGGCAGTTCAGCTGCCGTTGCCGCAATCACGCAGTTGGTGGTCTTGATGACCGGTACCGCTTCGGTCGTGAGTGTGTAACCCATCATGGGGCCGCCAAGCACCAGGCGGCTGACCGCATCCTGGTTAACACCAGCCTGCCCGAGCAGATGCTCAATCGGTGTGCCAATAAGCGTTTCGAAGTTGCCCGGTTCCCGAACGGCTTCCCCCGTGATGGTAACGATTCGGGAAATCAGCGGCGTACCCTCCAGGACCGCATTTGCCACGGCAACGGCGGTTCCGATGTTCTGGCACATCACGCCGATATCAGCGGGAATTCCGCCGCTGGGCACTTCCATGCCGGTCAGTATCTGGATCAGCTGTTTCTCGCCACCTGAGGGATACTTGGTGGGAACAACCGCAATTTCGGTCTGGGTGCCTTCGGTGGCTTTTCGCAGCGCGGCAATGGCTTCGGGTTTGTTGTCCTCAATACCGATCACGCAACGCTCGGGGCGCAGAATCCACGCCATGATTTTCAGCCCGGCAACCACCTCGTCGGCCTTTTCCCGCATGGTCATGTCATCAGCGGTGATATAGGGCTCGCATTCTGCGCCGTTCAGAATGAGCGTGCTGACCTTGCGATCCCTTGGTGGCCGGAGTTTGATATTGGTGGGAAAGCCGGCTCCACCCATACCGGAAATACCGGCATCACGGATAATTTGCAGAACCTCGTCGCGCTCCAGAGAACGATAATCCGCCACTGGACTGCGCTGGCACCATTGGTCCTCGCCATCCGGTTTCAGGGTGATGCACCGGTCCGCCATACCTGAGGGATGGGGGACAGGGAAGTCGGCGATGCTCTCGATCACTCCGGATGTCGGTGCATGAACGGGAACGCCCATGCCGGTTTTAACGTCGGCAATTTTCTGGCCCTTCAAGACCCGCTCGCCGACCTCAACAATGGCCTCCGCCGGATCACCGATGTGCTGCTGAAGTGGCAGAACCAACTGGGCAGGCATGCCGGCATCGCGAATCGGACGCGCGGTTGAGATGTCTTTGTGTTCCGGAGGATGGATGCCGCCGGAGAAATCCCAGAGTTGAGTCATCAGGCGCTGGCTCCCTGGCGATCGGTGGCAATGAGTCCGGATTTGGGCGGTGTCCAGGTCCAGGTGCGAATATCCGGTTCCACTGTCACCATGTCGATGCAATCCACCGGGCAGGGATCAACGCACAGATCACAGCCGGTGCATTCGCTCTCAATCACCGTGTGCATGTGTTTGGCGGCGCCGAGAATGGCATCCACGGGGCAGGCCTGGATGCACTTGGTGCAACCGATACACTCGTCTTCGCGAATCACCGCAAACCGTTTGACATGCTCAACGCCATGCTCGGCATCCAATGGTTCCGGCTCCACATCCAGAAGGTCTGCCAGCGCCTTGATAGTGGACTCGCCACCTGGCGGACACTTGTTGATGGGGCCACCTTCGGCAATGGATTCGGCATAGGGCCGACAGCCGGGATAGCCGCACTGGCCGCACTGGGTCTGGGGTAGAAGGGCATCGATCTGGTCGACCAGGGGGTTGCCCTCCACCCTGAACCGTTCGGCCGCAAATCCGAGCAGGCCGCCGAAAACAACGGCCAGGGCCAGAAGCACCACAACGGCAACAAGAACGCTTGTCCACATAACCTGTTACTCCTAATCCCGCCGGCCGATCAAACGCTGACCAGGCCGCCAAAGCCCAGGAAAGCCAGGGCCATCAACCCGGCTGTCACCAGCCCGATGGCAGCACCGCGAAAGGCAACTGGCACGTCGGCCACGGCGATGCGCTCACGCATGGCCGCGAACAGCACCAGAACCATGGAAAAGCCCGCTGCTGCGCCAAATCCATACAGAACCGACTCAACAAAGTTGTTGTTCTTGTTGATGTTCAGAAGGGCAACGCCGAGCACCGCGCAGTTCGTGGTGATCAGCGGAAGGAAAATACCCAGCACCCGATAAAGCAACGGGCTTGTCTTGCGAACCACCATCTCGGTGAACTGGACCACCACGGCAATCACCAGAATGAACGTGATGGTTCTCAGAAACGCCAGATCCAGCGGTTCAAGCAGGTAAGTGTAGGCAAGGTAACTGCACACCGAGGCCAGGGTCAGCACGAACGTGGTAGCCAGGGACATACCCATGGCCGTTTCCAGCTTGCCGGATACGCCCATGAACGGGCACAGGCCCAGGAACTGAACCAGTACAAAATTGTTCACCAGAATGGTGCTGACCAGAATCAGCAGATATTCGGTCATTTACCTTGCTCCCTTGGACCCCTGCCAGCGTTGCCCGGCCGCCCTTACATAATCCGCATGCCGGGCGTGGCGCCCGAATCCGGGGACAGGATAAAGATGTCCTTGCCTCCCGGGCCGGCCGCCAGAACCATACCCTCGGACATTCCGAACTTCATCTTCCGCGGCTTGAGGTTGGCGACCATGACGGTCAGGCGTCCCTCGAGATCTTCCGGCCTGTAAGCAGACTTGATACCAGCAAACACGTTGCGGTCGCCGTGCCCCACGTCAAGGGTAAGGCGAAGAAGTTTGTCGGCACCTTCCACGTGCTCGGCTTTGACAATTTTAACGACGCGAAGATCCACTTTCGCGAAATCGCCAAATTCTATTTCATCCGCGATGGGCTCAAGATTGGAAGCAGGTGCCGGTTTGCCGGTCGCTGCAGGCAACTCTTCCTTGGAGGCATCCAGCATTTTCTCGATCTGGGCCATGTCGACACGGTTCATCAACGGCTTGAACTTGTTGATGCCATGGTTCTCGAGGCGTTCTGCGCGTTTGTTCCAGTCCAGCGGCGCATTCAGGAACGCCTCGGAGGCCTTGGCGGTTTCCGGTAGTACCGGTGCCAGGTAGGTCATCAGCAGGTGGAACATGTTGATGGCGTTGGTGCAGATAGCCTGCAGATTTTCATCCTGGCCTTCCTGCTTGGCGATCACCCAGGGCTGCTCGTCATTGACGTACTGGTTGGCAATGTCTGCCAGTTCCATGATCCGGCGCATCGCGCGGCCGAATTCGCGGGCCTCATAGAATTCCTCGATTTCCTGGCCGGCTTCGATGAATTCCTTCAGTTTGGCATGTTCGGTGACCTGACCAAGCTGACCGTCGAAACGCTTGGTGATGAAGCCGGCACTGCGGCTGGCGATGTTCACCACCTTGCCCACCAGGTCCGAATTAACCCGGGCGGAAAAGTCCTCCAGGTTCAAGTCCATGTCATCCACGCTGCCGGTCAGCTTGGCGGCAAAGTAGTAGCGCAGGTATTCCGGGTTCAGATGGTCCAGGTAGGTGCGGGCCATGATAAACGTACCGCGGGACTTGGACATCTTCTTGCCGTTGACGGTTACAAAGCCGTGGGCCCAGACGGCCGTCGGCGTGCGGAAGCCGGCATCGTGAAGCATGGAAGGCCAGAACAGCGCGTGGAAGTTGATGATGTCCTTGCCGATGAAATGGTAGACCTCGGCCTCGGAATCCGCTTTCCAGAAGTGCTCGAAATCGATGCCTTCACGGTTGCACAGGTTCTTGAAACTGGCCAGGTAGCCGATCGGCGCGTCCAGCCACACGTAGAAGTACTTGCCGGGAGCGTCCGGAATTTCGAAACCGAAGTAGGGGGCATCACGGCTGATGTCCCATTCCTGGAGGCCTGCGTCCAGCCATTCCGCCAGCTTGTTGGCGACCTGGGGCTGCAGCGTGCCGCTGCGGGTCCACTTGGCGAGAAAGTCATGGAAATCCGGCAGCTTGAAGAAATAGTGCTCGGACTCTTTCTCGATAGGCGTGGCGCCGGAGACCGCCGAGCGCGGGTTGATCAGCTCGGCAGGTGTGTAGGTGGCGCCACAGGCCTCGCAGTTATCACCGTACTGGTCCTCGGTCTTGCACTTCGGGCAGGTGCCCTTGATGAACCGGTCCGCCAGGAACATGTTCTTTTCCGGGTCGTAGGACTGGGTGATCTTGCGCGTGGCAATGTGCCCGTTTTCCTGCAACTGACGGTAGATGTACTCCGAGAACTGGCGGTTCTCTTCGGAATGCGTGGTGTAATAGTTGTCAAAGCGGATGTGGAACCCGGCGAAATCTTCCTGGTGCTCCTCACGGATCCGGTCGATCAGCTGCTCGGACGTAATACCCTCCCGCTCGGCGCGGAGCATAATGGCGGTGCCATGGGCATCGTCGGCGCAAACGTAGAAACAATTCTGGCCCCGCATCTTCTGGTAGCGTACCCAGATATCGGTCTGAATGTATTCCAGCAGGTGCCCGAGATGGATAGGGCCGTTGGCGTACGGCAGGGCGCTGGTAACCAGAATATCGCGCTGTTGCTTGCTCGCTTGCGTCATGGTGATGTCCGAACCTTATGTTGACACGGGTTGGAAAGACAAAACGGGGACTGGCGGCTGTCTGGATTGATTGCCCCAGGTAAAGATCCCATATGGTCAGAAACGGGCACAGATGATACCTTCCGAGCAGATAATTTTCACCCGAATCACCTGTTTCCGTGCTTAAAATCGAGCATGAGCTTATTCCGGAGAACCCGATGACACAGATTTCTGAGCAGGCCCTGCAATCAGCGGTTCGCGAGTACCGTGATCCTTACCTCAACAAGGACCTCTACCAACTGGGTGCCGTAAAATCCCTGAACGCCGACGAGCGCGGAAACGTCACCCTCATGGTCGAGCTGCCATACCCCTCGAAAGGCATTGCAGGTGCCCTCAAGCAGCTTGTCGGTAATGCTCTGGAAGACGTCGACGGTGTCGAGAAGGTAGACGTCCACGTGGGCCAGAAAATCCACTCCTACAAAGTTCAGAAAGACCTGCCCTCAGTACCCGGCGTGAAAAACATCATCGCTGTCGCGTCGGGCAAGGGTGGCGTCGGTAAATCCACCACCGCCGTCAACCTGGCTTTGGCACTCCAGGCCGAAGGCGCACGGGTTGGCATCCTCGACGCCGACATCTACGGCCCCAGCATCGGCATGATGCTCGGCGTGCCCGAAGGCAAACGCCCGGACACCCGCGAAAACAAATACTTCGTCCCCATGGATGCCCACGGCCTCCAGGCCAACTCCATGGCTTTTGTCGTTACCGAGAAAACCCCCATGGTCTGGCGCGGCCCCATGGTCAGTGGCGCCGTGATGCAATTGCTCCAGCAGACCCTCTGGAATGAACTCGACTACCTCATCGTCGACATGCCCCCCGGCACCGGCGACATCCAGCTCACCCTGGCCCAGAAAGTCCCGGTAACCGGCGCGGTCATCGTCACCACACCCCAGGACATCGCTTTGCTGGACGGCAAGAAAGGCATCGAAATGTTCCGCAAAGTCGACATCCCCGTGTTGGGCGTTGTCGAAAACATGAGCGTCCACATCTGCAGCAACTGCGGCCACGAAGAGCCCCTCTTCGGCCACGGCGGCGGCGAACGCATTGCCCAGGAATACGACACAACGCTCCTCGGCCAGCTGCCCCTGCACATGACCATCCGCGAACAAACCGATGGCGGCACCCCCTCGGTGATCGCCGAACCGGATTCCGAAGTGGCCCGTCGTTACCGGGATATCGCAAGAAGGGTAGGGGCCGAGCTCTCGACCCGCGAGCGGAACCTCTCCGGTTCGATCTCAAGCGTTTCAGTGACCGAGCACTGATACGCTCAATCTCGCGGAGTTCTTGACCAAGGTAAGTTCGCGGGCATAGGGGCCGTCTTCCAAAAATGTCGAAGGCCAAGGATGGCCTTCGTCAAGCGCACATGGATGTGCTCGTAGCG
>NZ_DDOI01000108.1:0-1254 GCF_002341575.1 Marinobacter sp. UBA2498
CGACGAGCGGTTTGCCGAGGCGATGGACGATGACTTCAACACCGCGGGTGCAATTGCCGTCCTGCACGCTGTTGCCAACGAAATCAATCAGCATCGTCGCGATGGTCGTGAAGACGATGCCAAGCAAAGTGCGGCGATTCTGGTAAGGCTTGGTGGTGTTCTGGGGCTGCTGCAGCAGGATCCCGAGGCGTTCTTCCAGGCAGACACGGGTGGTGAGCTTAGCGCCGAAGACATTGAAGCAATGATCCAGGCCAGGGCTGATGCCCGCAAGGCAAAGAATTTTGCCGAGGCCGACCGGATCCGCGACGAGCTCCTCGAGAAAGGTATTATTCTGGACGATTCCCGAGAGGGGACGACCTGGCGTAAAGCCTGAATTTCCGGGAGCTGCCGGTTGGTCAGACCAGTTTTGCGCCTGCAGGAATGATCTTGTAAGGATTTTCCCTTACAATGCGGCGCTCAAATTAGAATGCCCCCTCAAGATGAAGGGGGAGTCGGGAAACGTAACCCACTGAGGCAGACAACGATGACAGAACGCGTACAAGTCGGCGGCATTCAGGTCGCAAAGAATCTGTATGATTTCGTGAACAACGAAGCGATCCCGGGCACCGGAATCGATGCCGATAAATTCTGGGCAGAATTTGACAAGATCGTGAACGAGCTGGCGCCACGCAACCGTGAATTGCTGGCCAAGCGTGATGCTATCCAGGAAAAAATGGACAGCTGGAACCGGGATCACAAGGGCCAGAAGCTCGACATGGGCGAATACAAGTCTTTCCTGAAAGACATCGGTTACCTGGTTGACGAGCCTTCCGAGTTCAAGATCTCCACCTCCAATGTCGACCCGGAAGTGGCAACCATGGCCGGCCCTCAGCTGGTGGTGCCGATCATGAACGCCCGTTTTGCTCTGAACGCTGCGAACGCGCGTTGGGGTAGCCTGTACGATGCGCTGTACGGTACCGACGCGATTTCCGAGGAAGACGGCGCTGAAAAAGGCCGTGGCTACAATCCGGTTCGCGGTGCCAAAGTTATCGAGTGGGCCCGCAACCTGCTCGACAGCTCGGCACCGCTGGCCTCTGGCAGTCACAAAGATGCTGCCAAGTATGTAGTTGAAGGTGGCAAACTGGTCGTCAAGCTGCAGAACGGTGAGTCCACGGGCCTGAAAGACGAAGCCGGCTTTGTTGGCTACACCGGTGCTGCTGATGCGCCCACCGGCGTGCTGCTGGTCAAGAACGGCATGCACTTCGAGATCCAGAT
>NZ_DDOI01000108.1:1418-4101 GCF_002341575.1 Marinobacter sp. UBA2498
ACTCCGTGGCCGCTGTAGACGCTGACGACAAGGCGCTGGCCTATCGCAACTGGCTGGGCCTGATGAAGGGCGATCTGCAGGAAACCTTCGAGAAAGGTGGCGAGCAGTTGACCCGCAAGATGAATGCGGATCGCACCTACACCGCGGCAGATGGCAGCGAGCTGAGCCTGAAAGGCCGCAGCTTGATGTTTATCCGTAACGTCGGCCACCTGATGACCAACCCGGCCATCCTGCTGAAAGACGGTAACGAAGTGCCGGAAGGCCTGATGGACGGTCTGATCACCTCACTGATCGCCATTCACGACATGAAGGGCAATGGCAAGTTCCAGAACAGCACCAAAGGCTCCATGTATATCGTGAAGCCTAAGATGCACGGGCCGGAAGAAGTGGCATTCACCAACGAATTTTTCGGTCGTGTAGAGGATGCATTGAGCCTGCCGCGCTTCAGCCTGAAGGTCGGCATCATGGACGAGGAGCGTCGCACCACAGTTAACCTGAAAGCCTGTATCCATGCCGCGAAAGAGCGGGCTGTGTTTATTAACACCGGTTTCCTGGATCGCACCGGGGACGAGATACATACCTCCATGGAACTGGGTCCGTTTATCCGCAAGGGTGCGATGAAGCAGGCGACCTGGATCAATGCCTACGAGCAGTGGAACGTGGACATCGGCCTGGAAACCGGTTTCCGTGGCGTTGCCCAGATTGGTAAGGGCATGTGGGCCATGCCTGACCTGATGGCCGGCATGCTGGAAGCGAAAATCGGGCATCCGAAGGCCGGTGCGAACACTGCCTGGGTTCCATCTCCCACGGCGGCCACACTGCACGCCACTCACTACCATCAGGTAAGTGTGGCTGATGTCCAGAAGCAGCTGGAAAGCCGCACCCGCGCCGCGCTGGACGATATCCTGACAGTACCGGTGATGGATGATCCCGCTTCTTTGAGCGCCGAAGACATCCAGCAGGAGCTGGACAACAACGCCCAGGGTATCCTCGGTTACGTTGTGCGCTGGATCGATCAGGGCGTTGGCTGCTCCAAGGTGCCGGACATCAACGATGTCGGCCTGATGGAAGACCGTGCGACTCTGCGTATCGCCTCCCAGCTGCTGGCCAACTGGCTGCACCATGGTATCTGCTCTGAAGATCAGATCATGGAGACCATGAAGCGTATGGCAGCGGTAGTCGACAAGCAGAACGCCGGTGATTCGGCGTACCGCCCGATGGCCGGGAACTTCGATGACAGTGTCGCCTTCCAGGCAGCGCTGGATCTGGTTCTCAAGGGTCGCGAGCAGCCTAATGGCTACACCGAGCCGCTACTGCACGCTTACCGCCTGAAGGCGAAAGCCAAATACGGGCAGTAAGAGCTGCGAAATAAAAAACCCCGCTTCGGCGGGTTTTTTTGTGGCTGGAGGGAGCAGGGCAGCACCGTAATTCAGCGTGCCATTCCTCAGTCCTTGTGCAGCACGTTAGCCGCGTACAGGGTGTTCTGAAGCAGGGTGGCGATCGTCATGGGCCCGACACCGCCGGGAACCGGCGTGATGTAGGCGGCACGTTCAGAAGCGGCCTGGAAATCCACGTCGCCATGCAGTTTTCCGTCTTCCATCCTGTTGATGCCCACATCAATCACCGTGGCTCCCGGTTTTACCCAATCACCCTTTATGAGTCCAGGTTTGCCAACAGCGGCCACCAGAATGTCAGCCTCGCCTACAAACTTCTGCAGATCCGGTGTGAATCGGTGGCATACGGTGGTAGTGGCTCCTTTCAGGAGCAATTCCATGCTCATGGGGCGTCCTACGATGTTCGAGGCACCCACGATCACGGCGTGCTGGCCCTTGTAGGGAGTTTTGATGCTGTCTAGCAGGGTAATGATGCCTGCAGGTGTGCATGGGCGCAGAGTGGGTTTGCGCTGCATTAAACGGCCGATGTTGTAAGGGTGGAATCCGTCGACGTCTTTGTCCGGACGAATCTTGACCAGTATCGGATCTGCATCCAGGTGGTCGGGAAGCGGAAGCTGGACCAGGATGCCGTCGACTGCCGGGTTTTCGTTCAGCTCGTCAATCAAGGACTCCAGGGCTTCCTGAGAGGTGTCTTCCGGAAGGTCATAGGACAGGGAGAGAATTCCTGCCTGGTCGCAGGCTTTCCGCTTGTTGCCTACATATACATGCGATGCGGGATCGTCCCCGACCAGCACTACGGCCAGTCCTGGAGCGCGAAGTCCTTGCTGCCTGCGGGTTTCAACGCCGGCGGCGACCTGCTGTCTTACTTCGGCGGCAATTTCTTTTCCATTGATCAGTTTGGCGGTCATGTCTCGTCTTGTCGGTTGGGCATCGGTAAATTGGAGGCCCGACATTGTCTCATGCTTCGGTCGGAACTCCAATCAGGCGCTTGGTTAGCGGGGTTCAAGGGAACTTTTCAGTCGGCCTTCTGTCATTGAATCGACGATTGTTTCAGGGAATTTGGAAATGCGTGTTGACGGAGTCGTCCGGCGCCGGTAATATGCGCGCCAACTTTGCTGAGGCACTTGTTGTTCAGTTCAGACGGGGTATAGCGCAGTCTGGTAGCGCGCCTGCTTTGGGAGCAGGATGTCGGGAGTTCGAATCTCTCTACCCCGACCATTTTTCTGGATATTCAGGTGGGCGAACGGTCCAGCGCCCGTAGCTCAGCTGGATAGAGCATCCGCCTTCTA
>NZ_DDOI01000108.1:4244-14644 GCF_002341575.1 Marinobacter sp. UBA2498
AGCCGAGGGTCGCAGGTTCGAGTCCTGCGGGGGACGCATTCCTCAATAAATCAATGACTTATAATCCCGCCTAGCTCTAGTACTTGCGTTTCACAAGATTTTTCTTCTTTTTCGTTGCTCATTAGAGCATCCAGCACTACGATCCCTTCTGTACCTCAGATGGAGTGCATCCGTGGAAAGCAGGGTTCAGACACATCGGTTTCGGCATCATACTGGCTATAAAATAGCCACCTATTTTGACGTGGAGAGCGGCGCGGAGTTTTTAGGCCCGCGAGAGTTCCTTGAATATCTATCTGAGTCTGAAGGTTCCGGGCAAGCCACTCTCAACGCAGTTATAAATGACCTACAACTTTTTTTGCGTTATCTATGCGCCTGCTCTGACTTGCAGGTTCAATCTGGTTTGAAACTCAGTGGCTCGGGCCTTTTTTTGAACCGCGTATTATTTATGTATCCCTCTTTTCTGGCTGAGGGTCATCGTTCTCCAAGCCCATTTGTCAGCGCAGTCGCCCACCATCTTGGCTTTGAAGGTTTGGCCCGATCTTCGACAGGACGTTACTTATCAACCGTTAATAGCTTCTTGAAGTTCAACGATAAAGAGTGGATCTCTCAACAAGCTATCAACGAGCGGTTTGAGGTTGATACGTTCGTTAGCGAGGAGCACCTTATTGAGCAGCTTGGAAATATGAGATCGCTGAAGAAGTCTGAGAAGGCTGCGCTTCTAAGAAAATCTATGCTTGCCGGTTGTATCTCGGGTGGCCCAAAAAAAATAACTCGCCCGCACCTATCGATGCCTAAACGATTCGGGAAGTCTCAGGATCCTGATTATCGATTTTACGAAAAGTGTTTCCCGATAGATAAGATTTTGGAACTTATTAAGAATGCATCCTCTTATCGAGATATATGTTTGTTCTCACTAATGGCTGGTACGGGCATACGAACATCAGAGGCCATGCAACTGAGATTTGATGACTTACTGATTGAGGAAGAACTGGTCAAGATTCTGCCTTACGCAGATCGGATTCAGGTTTATGACGACCTAACTGACCGACAAATTACTGAGCTCGCGTTCAAAGGGCGAACGACCAAGTACGTTTTGTTTTTAAGTCCATTTAAAGAGATTTTTTTCGAATATCTGTTGAATTACCTAAGTGAAGAAAGAGACCGCTTTAACCCTTCGCATGAGTTCGTTTTCGTTACCATGGCTAATAATGCCCAGGGCCTAACTTGGTTTGATAAAGATTCAACATCCCATAATAGGACGTTTAAGGAAGCTCAGAGACGGATAGGTATAAAAGAAAAAGATTTGTACTCGTTGCACTCGCTTCGTCATTTTTATGGAACTTGGCTTCGGAACTACCAGCCGAACGGAGAGGGAGGCTTTGGCTTCCCACTGGGAGTTGTGAAAAAGCACATGGGTCATAAATTCGAGTCCACAACAGAAGGTTATTCCTTGCCTGACACCCATGTAACGATGAGAAAAATTCAGCAAGTACAAGCCTATGTCACTGCGCAGGGCTGGGATCTTACCAGTATTAAGCGGATTGCGGATCAATAGGTGGACACAATGAATTATGACCGCCCGTTCATAGCTACCAGGGAATCTTTCAGAAAAAGAGGAAGGCTACTTTCAGAAGCTATTGATTTTTTGAAGGTTGAAAGTGTGCCAAGCGATTATCGTGCAACGCAACATTTGCTGCTGGGCTTTTTCCAATCAGGAAAATTGCCCTTGGTTGCTGATCAGTTTCAACAACTCGTAAACGTGCTGTGTTATGGCCAAGGACCAAGCGATAATACTGAGAAAAAGAGGGTTTTAAGTGAAATTTTTTCGGAGTCACTTACAACCGTTCAGCTAAAATTGGTATTCCCCCTTTTTAACCTGCTGGTTCTACATTTGGCTCTGCAAAAAACGATATCACTGCCTCCTGCCCCGTTATTCTCTGGACCAATGGCCGGAAATATTACGTTCACCCCATGGTTTGAAAAATTACCTTCGGAGGTTCGTTTTTGGTATGTGGTAAGTAAGAAATCAATTTTGGAAAGGTATGCCGACTCTCTTGATCCCTCATTTGTAGAGTTCGCCTGGCAATGGTATGCAGAAAATAACGATCATAAAAAGATGAGTTCCGCTGGCATCGTTATGCGTCACTATTTTGCCTATCAAGGTGTAACTAGCTTTGATCTCCCTTTATTTGTTGAAACACAAAAGTTAATCGTTGCTCTAACGACGAATGTTAGAGGTCTTCGTCCAGCTCTTTGGCTTTATTCTCAGCTAAGAAGGCAAGACATTTATAAAGCATATAGAAAGGGTCTCGATGAGCAAGTTGTGCGCATTGGGGCGGTTCACCGTATTTATCATGACGATATTGTTGAGTTTCGACGGAAAGTTGGCGTTCCTGATCCATTCGATTTTAGCTTGGGCGCAAAGTATATTGGCGCCGATCATGGGCCTCGGAAGCGTAGGTCAGCTTCAAAAAATAGGAAGCTCGAAACCTATGTTAGTACTGATTTTGGAGTAGCACAATTTCGACCAAATATCCGCGCAAAACCTGATGGTTGTTCGGTCTATCAGTTGGTCCCTAAAAACTCTATCCAGTTCGGTGATTATTATTTGACCGCTAAGGCGCTTAGCAAATTTAGGCCTGAGAAACTTTACGAGGTTTATCCAAAAAGCCTTTGGCTGGCACATCAAAAAGACTTCTTGGATCAGCTGTATGAAAAAGGCACAAAGAAAACGAAAGCTACCGCACTACGGATCTTAAACGCATATTTATTCTCATATTTACCCTGGTTCAAAGAGAATCTAGAGCCAGAATTCCAAGTGCCAGAGCGCCTTGAAGAGTTCGATCCTAATGTATTTATTCGACATACGCATTCGTTTACATTGCGCATGGATCCAAACACAGTACTTCCCGTGACTTTTCCAGAGTTTCAAGAAAAATGTCTTGATGTCGGTGCGCCTGGGGGAAAATCGAATGTAAATGCAAAACAGTCGAGTCAAAAAAACATAACAAGCTTCTTTCGGAATTATATCGAAATCGAAGGTCTTTCTATTCACAATCCTATGGATAGTGCCAAGGGCATTAGGGGATTTTCGTACGCAGAATCTCAGAAAAAGAAGCTCGATTATGATTACTGGTGGCTCCTGAGAGAATTTTTATTTGCATTTTCGTCGTGCTCACTGCAGGTTCGTGAGGATATGCTTGATGAAAAGGTAAGCAGCGAGTCCTGGAAAGAAAAGTTTTTGGAGTATTCAGAAAATAAAGATGTGCGGCTCGGAAACGTCAAGTTAGATATGTCTAAGATGGAGGGGCTAGATAACTTTGATCCAACTACCGCTCATGTTTTTTCAACACTCCTTTGTCTTGTGTCTCAGTGCGGTATTCGGTTTTCAAACGCATTTTGGCTGGATGCAAGAACGTTTGACTCATTTCTGAAAGGCGGGGAGAAGGATTCAGATCTGATTAAGCTGTACATTAATACGGACAAGGCAAAGCTAACAACCTTTAATACCCATGTTAAAGTTTCAGTGATGAACCTGTTAATAAGATTGAATCAGATTCGGGGGAGTGTATTCTCTGACGAAGCTGTGTTTTATCAGAACAACAAAAATTCGAAATGGGGTCAGATCGTTCCTCTTTTCAGGTTCAACTCGGAAAAACACAGTGAGTCGGACGATTCCTATTTCAACGACTTCATGGCTGACCTTCTGTACTCATTTCAGTCACTTTTAAATCTAACTGGATTAGATTTTAGTTCATATCTCTATCCAAGTGTCATCGGGCTGACCCAAGATGATTATGAAATTTATAGGGCAACCCGTACTCAGGCTCCTTTTAGAACGTTTGTCATTGATCATTCTGATCGTTACGATGAGATCGAAATTGCGGAGAGGCTCCGTCCTGCCAGTTTGTTTAATTACAAGGCCTCAGTAACGGTCCATGGACTCCGAAAGACCTTCGATAGTTTCATGGCTAACTTTTTCACAAACGAACAAATCAGTGAGATCTGGACCGGTCAATCCCCTGAGATGGTGGGATATTATTCTTCAAATACTGTCGGTGAACACAAATTAGCTAGAACGGTTGCTGAGAGCGTGGGGCTGCCTTTTATAATCGGGAAAGGCAGTAAAGATGCCAATAGAATAGTTAATGAGCTGAAAGAAAAAGGCATTCCTGCCGAATCATTGACGATGTCCTCGATAAATATCGACGACTTTGATCTGAATGATGAGTATAAAAAGGCACCGGATAGAGAAATCAGTGTGAATCGGACACACATCTGCCCATATGGGAATACATGTCCGAAGAAGATAAAAGTCGTCCTTGAAAAGAAATTGTGTGGTATCTGTCCCGCCGCTCTTTCCTTTCCGAGCGATGCCCCGGCTATTGCTGCAACGATTCGAAAAATCGGTGACCAAGTTGCTGATCTTTCAAATTTAATTAATTCCGGAGATCTAACAGATGCCGAGCGGTCAGATTCCCAAGAGGAAAGAATGGACCTAATTGCCAAATTTTCGGCATGGATGGTTCGTCACGATCAGCTCATAAAGATGACTAACGGTGAAATTCTTCTTGGTGAGAATGGATCTGACCACTTTAGGCAGAAGCTTGTTTACAGCAAGCCTGACGTGGACTGGTCAGACGAGAGGAAAAATCTCTGGCGCATCATTGAAACATCCGAAACAAAAACGCTCCAAAGTGAGAGGTTGAAGCTCACTGCACAAAGGTATGCTCGGGAGATGATCTCAAGGATAAATCCAGAGTTGATCGGGCAACTTCAGACACAAATCGATATTGACCCCATAAAGGCGGCGGCTTTGTTTGTAGAAAAAACAGCGCGACTGGAAGGTGTTAGCTTAGATGATGTCGTTAAGTCTATTGAGCACCATAACCATAAAGGTAGTGCGCAATCTCTTAGGCAACTAATTGGAATGACTGATGGGTAATAAAGAGGCTCTTGATAGCCATTGGCGTGATCGTATTAGCAAAGATGCTGCGAACCTTGAGGACATTTTAAAGGAAGAGGTTAAGGTACGAGGTGAGCCTTTCAAAAACATTACCCGGGCAGCTCAATTTGGCGCAAAGAAACTTAAGGAAATGTCGCCAGAAAAAAAGGCGCCAGTTGCTGTGTCGACGCTTACTCGACCTAACTCCGCTTATCGGTCCATTCTAGAGGAATATAGCAGAAAGACTGGGCCGCAAGAGGTTACTGGAAGCGAACGAACAAAGTTTAAACTTGAGATTAGACACAAGAATAATGAAATTGAGAGGCTCAACAAGCAACTTACAACTGCTTTAGAGGACCGGTCTAGAGCTCACCATCGACTCGGGCAAAGTGTTTCTCACGATGCCTCTCAGAAAGCTGTAGAAGCGAGTTTTGCCACTTGGAAAAAAGTTATTGATAAGCTTTTAAAAGAGCTGAAGGGAGCAAAGTTCGATCTACAAAAAAGAACGATCGAAGACGAATTCGGAGTTGGAACTTTGCTAGAAGAGGAGGATTTTCCAGAAGGCTTTTTTGACTGGCTGAAAAGGAATGGCAGATGACCGGTGAGAAAAAACAGTCCGCTCAGGATAGGAAAGCACAAATTCTTGCCGATTTCTTATCGTGGACAGACATGCGAGAAGCGGAAGGTGATTGGGAAAAGTACATTTACAAGACCGGGGATAAGCTAAATCGCAGTGAAATAGCCAACGAACTGTGTTTCGCAAGATCAGCATGGACCTCGAACAAGGAGCTTCAAAACAACCTTTTTGAGCTTGAAGAGAGGCTTAGAGAAGAAGGCAAGCTCAGGCCGGCCAAAGAGAAAGATGCAAAATCATTCAAAGCGGAGTCAGCTCGCAAAGATAGATCGCTTGGTCAAAGTCAATCACGCATTAAAGCCTTAGAACAGCAAAATGCCGCACTCATTGCTGAGCGAGATGATTTGAAACGTAGAGTAGATCGGCTTGAGTTCTTGGAGCATCACATGACAACGAATGGACGGGTTCCTCATTAATGGTGGAATTTGTCCAGCTCGAAACAACTATCCGCTCTGTCCGGTTCAATTCCGCACAGCTGATACTCATGGGCTCGCAGTGCGTTAAGACTGGGAAAAGGATCGTGCTCAGAGCAGCGGGCAGGGGTTGGAGTGAGCCCTTTGAAATAGGGACAACATGGCGAGTTTCCGGGCATAAAACAGAGCAGACCCTTACCAGGGGGGATTACACATTCAAGGAAGAGGTTGTGAACCTTGATTCTGCTGAGCTCATTCTGCGTAACGGTGAAGCATTAATAAGACTTCTCAGCGAAAGCAAGAAGTTCTCAGGAATTGGTCGCGTCAAGGCTCAGAACCTTTGGATCGAATTTGGTGAAAACATATTCGACATCATTGAGCAAGACGATATCGAGTCGCTCAAGCTTATTATCTCGGAGCAGAGTGCCCTTAAGTTGTGTGAGGAGTTCCGAAGCCTAGGTTATATCCGTGCACTTCAGAGCTTGATGAGCAAACCGCTACCGTCGGCTGTTTGTCTAGATCTTGTTAAAGCCTATGGGTGTGATGCAGTTGATCGCGTGAAGGAAGACCCATATCGGCTGCTCACATTCATGCAGAATTGGAGGCGGGTTGATGATATTGCTCGCCATGAATTTGGCATAGACGTTTCAGATAGCCGCAGGATGAGGGCCGCTGTTAATGAGGCGCTATTGTCCAGGTTCAATTCCGGCAACACGGCTGCGAACCTTAAGCAGGTCAAAGCTACGATAGAAAATACGATTTCAATGAATTCGCAATTCGTTGAAAAAGCGTTGGAGGTCGAGGGGCGGAAACTGTTTAAGAAGAGTGAGCGACTGGTTCATCCGATTGGTCCATGGCTCATGGAAACAATAATTGCCGAGAAAATCGTCGCACGACTTAAACAGCGCTCTCACGGTCCGGAATCTATAGACCACATTGATGCTGCGATCGATGCTTACGAAAACGAAAATTTCATTGATCTCACGACAGAGCAGCGAGATGCCATTGTTTTAAGTGCCAGAGCGTCTTTCAGCCTTATTCTTGGCGGCGCAGGTTGTGGAAAGACAACCGTCCTTAAAGGCGTCTATAAAGCGCTTGAAAGCGATACGGCTGGTGTGCGGATTCATCAGATAGCGCTCTCCGGACGTGCAGCTCAGCGGATGCAGGAGAGCACAGGTTTTCCGGCCAGGACAATTGCGGCATTCCTGCAGGGTCAGGAAGTTAAAGTCGAGGATCTGGGGCCAGAGGATGTTGTTGTCATCGATGAGGCTTCGATGGTTGACGTCATCAGTGCTTATTACTTGATGCGCCGGATACCAGATTGTGTCCAGATTATATTAGTTGGTGACCCTGAGCAGCTTCCACCCGTCGGTCCTGGGCTTTTTTTGCATGTCTTGGCTGATCACCCAGGAATCCCAAAAACAACGCTGAAAGTGGTTAAAAGGCAGGCTGAAAATAGCGGTATCGTTGCTGTTTCGAGTGCCATAAGAGATCACCGGGCTCCGGATTTCTGCCACCAAGACATTGACTTCTGCTCGTGCGGTAACTCTGTGCTAAATTCCCGCGCCGCTGATGCATACTTTGCGCTCGGTGGAACGGGCGAAGATTTCTCAACTATTGTCGTTTGCCCCACCAAGAGCGGCGCAGGGTCAACGGCTGAAATCAACGCACAAATTATCAATCGCTTAAAACAGGATCGGCCCAGGGTCCGCACGTTGTCGATAACAAGTTCCGGACTGGAAGTCGTCGATTTGACTATCAATTTTGTGCCAGTAAGGCTCGGTGATTTGGTGCTTGTCAAGAAGAACGATTACACGCTAAACGTCCGAAATGGCTCGCTCGGTAAAATTACGCGTGTTGCGGAGGACGAACCTGAAGACAACAATTCGATAGCGTGTTGCATTGAAGTGGATGGTCGAGAAGTGGAGTTCCCGGTTGGGAAACTCGACATCATAGATCACGGGTACGCAGTCACGGTCCATAAGGCCCAGGGAAGCCAAGCCCATACTATTATCTTCCCGGTTCGGAAATCACGACTGCTTGATAAAAGCCTTGTGTATACGGCTATTACTCGCGCCCAGTCTCGATGCCATATTCTCGGTGACTACGAAGCTTTTGAAGTTGCTGTTAAGAGGCCATCAAAGGCTACGAGCCGAGTGGTAGGTTTGAGTGTTGCTCTAGAGCAAAGTGGAATCTTAGAAGTTCACTTGAGGGGCTAAATTTTATGGATACCCATGGTGACCTTCTCCCCTCTAGCTTTCTTCCAGATCAGCCTGCTCTTGGTTGATTATGGCGAAAATGTCCTTCGGCTCTACATCGTCTTTGAGCGAGTAACATTCAACCAGAAGTGTTAAAGGGTGAATGCCCATTGTTGCTGCCAGATCTTCGATCTTGTCGAGCGTCGGATTTTTAAGACCTCTTTCCAGCTCGCTCAAGTACGTCCGACTGCTAACTCCTGTGAATGCCTCTTGAGACAGTCCTTTGGCTTTTCTCTGCCGTCTCAGCGCTTGCCCGAATGCGTGGTGCAGTTCCATGCCGACCCCTGAAGGAAAAGGGCCATGACACCGGATTGCACGCTATAGCACTACAAACTATAGTGTGCATTTTGGAGGAAAACGTATGTTCATGACTCAAAATCACACGGAAGAGCTGCTAGGTCGACCATTTGGTCGTGAGCATTTTTGGAGCCGCGTCGAGCTTGCATACGACGATATTTGGTTTTATGTAAGCACAGGCTACACTCGGGTGGGAGGCAAAGTGCGTCGCTATTATCTACTTACCAAACCCTCTGACCTGGTGGCACTGATTGATGAGAGTAGAGACACGTTCTGGATTGAACGGGTAATGATTGTTACACCGCCATGGATGAACGGCACAGGGAGCTGGCAGATGTCTCAGTTGAAGGAGCTGATTGCAGTTGCTGACAGTTCTGATCTGATTTCGATTGATTATATATATCAGTTTACAAACGACTTATGTTACGCGACCAGAGATATGTCAGAGATCAACGCGCTCAGCTGGCGCCAGACTCTGTATTCCGAAGAAAAGCATGCATTTCCGGATGATAGCGAACGATAGCGCAGCGGAGGAGTTGGGAACTCATGCGTACAAAGATCGAATCTGACGGGGAGAATTTTTTTGTCCCTATTCCTGCGGAGATCATGGACCAGGTAGGGTTTGAGCCAGATCAACACCTCGAAATTACTGTTTCGGAAAGCAATATCGTCCTTGAGGCAGTGATTGAAGACCCGAGCGATTCTCACTTGAAAAGATTGATCAGCTTGGTACATGCAGAGGCGTTGGAGCTTTTCGAAGGTGATGTCGTAGCGAAAAACAGATGGATGACCCTGCCACAGGCGCCGTTAAGCGGCAGAAAACCCTCTGAAATGCTCCGGTCTGAACCAGACGTCGAGGCCCTTAGACTTTTAATCGGACGCCTGGAGCATGGATCTATACCATAGCAGGAGTTGAAAAGGAGCAAGATATGGCGCCTGAGAATCCTTCTACGGTACTGGCCAAAGCAACTATGCGAGCAGCATTTGCTCTGGACATCAACGAAATGCAGCTTGCGAGAATCTTGGGCGTCGATGAAAAATGTCTGGGGACCGAAATTGATCCTGCGAGCTGGCTAGGACAAAGGGCTCAGAAATTAATCCGAATCTACCAGTATTTATCTGCCAGAGCTGGAAACGACGATGCTGGGGTGTCCCAATGGATGAGGACGAGTAACAGGCGGTTCGGTTGTAGTCCCAGAGAGCGACTACAGAAAGCGGAGGGATTGGACGAAGTTATGGCCTATTTGGAGTCCCTTTTATAGGAGGGCCGGCAAACGTGGCCTGGCCGCGAGGGCATTGCCTTCAGTTGATCCAAGCTCGTAGGCTCAGAACCGGCTCCAAATCGCATGGGTCCAGAAACTGCCTGGTTTACCAGTGGCTCCAGTTCAGTCAGTTTCTTGCCGTTCATCGACCGGGTCTTCCTTTGACAAGTAGATTAGCTTGCTAAGCATGCTGTCAGCTGCGGCAGCGATCTAAAAAGGACTGCATCCATTCATTCTCCTGTGTGGATGGCTTAAGCCTGTACTTTTTCAGGATACGGAAGAACCGAGCCACGTAACTGCATTGTCCAACAGGCGGCAACCACTGAATAGGACTGCGGGCCCCTTTACTCTCTATAACAATATAAAATATCCCAAATGATCGTATGAGTGAGTGAATAAGCGTTTTTAGGTTTAGTAAGCATACTAATCTAAAATCCTAAAAGTTAGCTGAAAGAAACCATGGCGTGACTTCTGTTCATGTAGTAGCACGCAAAAAATCACCCCACTTTTGCGTCCACTCTGTTTTCAAAGCGGACCTTTCTGGACGTTCAGTTAAGCTCAAGCTCTTAAACAAAAGCGAACATTCGAGTC
>NZ_DDOI01000108.1:14725-15022 GCF_002341575.1 Marinobacter sp. UBA2498
AACAAAAGCGAACATTCGAGTCGGGGCTTTTCTTCACAGACTCCAGGCCAATCAAAGTCCTTTCATCCACTATGATTCGCAAAGCAAATTTTTGACGCTGAATGATTCCATGGCAGAGGTGTTCGTGCTCGGTTGAGCTATTGATTCCTCATTTCATCCTCAAGCTGCCGATATCAGGTACTCATAGCAAATTACACATAGGGGATGGTCACAGATTATTTTCGGTCTTAGAGCGCGAGTAATAAAAGGCCGGTGCAAATAACTGCAGAGCCTATAAGGCGCCTGCCCGTGTTCGAT
>NZ_DDOI01000108.1:15119-15606 GCF_002341575.1 Marinobacter sp. UBA2498
TTTCACCAAACCAGTAAATGGAAGCGAGCGTTGCGAGCACAATTCCCGTATTCGAATAGGCAACGACCTCCGCGGAAGGTAAGAAGCGCATGGCATGGATAACCAGTGCATAGGCAAGGCCTACGCACAGCCCACCAATCACGATGATCGGAATTGGCAGTCTTTGTGGCGGCGTCCAGCGGCCTGTCTGGCGTCGCAGTGCCAGAGTCAGCACCAGGAAGGCGGCGCTGTATCCCACGGATACAAAACCGATGATCGCGGCGAACCCGGGTAGTTGGCCGGTCGCCAGTTTGTCGGAAATGGAGTAGACACTGGTGCAAAGCATCGCCAGAAGCGCCCAGGGAATGGCTGCCCTTTCGCCCTGCCCGGGTTGGCTGCCCGCCAGAATCATCAGCCCGGCAACACTGACCAGAAGACCCAGCCAGCCCGTCAGGCTGGGCGAGTCACCGGTCAGTATCAACCACCATAGCGCAATCAGAACCGGCGA
>NZ_DDOI01000108.1:15638-23643 GCF_002341575.1 Marinobacter sp. UBA2498
AGAGGGTACACCATGGCCACGGGCGCGTGTTTGTAGGATTTCCACAAACCAAAAAAATACAGGGCGTTTGCGCTGGCGGATATGGCCATCAACCCCAGAAATTCCGGTGACCAGGCATCCGCCTGCCACAGTGCGTAAAATCCCCAGGGCGCCAGCATTACCAGGTGCGCCAGCAATGCCCACCACAGCGGCCAGGCCGCACCGGGCTGGTGCCTGGCGATCAGATTCCAGAGCACATGCATCAATACCGATGCGGCCAGCGCGGCGGTGGCGCTGATCATGCCGGGGAAAGGCTGGTTGTGATGTCGAAGCAAAGTCCGTCCGCTGCCGGCGTCACGTTGTTCGGCAGAGCGCTGGCATTTGCCATCAGCCAGCAGTCGGTTTCGTGGCCCAGATGGGTCAGCCAGCCCTGTTCTGCGCCGCTTTGCTCAATCATGGCCAGTGCAGCGGTGACATCGTTGTGGTTCTGCGGTGCTTTGCCCGAGACATCGGCGGGTGGGTGGCTGCAATCCACCGCTATGTGGCCCGGGCGCCATTGCCTGAGATAGTCGGCCGACTCCTCCGGCAGCCCAAGGGTATCTGTCAGATAAGCGAACCGGGCGCCGTTGCGGTGGGCGATGGCGTAGCCGAAGGTGAGTTTGGAGTGGTTCAGCGGCATAGGGGTCAGGCTGAACTCTCCCAGTTCCAACGCCTGAAACGCGCTCAGATCGGAGATGTCCAGAATGCCGGGGTGCTTGAACAGATCGGTGAAGCCATCGGGATCTGGTGGCCCATAAACCGGTATTGACTCGCCTTTGCCCCAGCGCAGGTGCAGCAATCCCTGAACGTGGTCCGGATGGTAGTGGGTCAGCACAATGGCACTGAGCTCACCCGGCTCGAAGCGATCGTGCAGGTCCATCAGGCCGGCATCCAGCAGTATTTTGTGGTTGCTGTCTTCAATCAGTGCCGAGCAGGGCCTGCGAACGTGCCTGTGGTTAGTCTTTGCCCGCTGGCAGGCGGGGCAGGTGCAGCCAAAACGGGGCACACCGCCGGCGCCGCCGGTGCCAAGAAAGGTTACGCGCACGCGCCCTGCCTCCTGTGCTGGTTGATGATGGCCAGCAATCGCTGGCTGGCGGCCTCTGGTGAGTGGGTGTTGTCTACCCGCAGGCAGCCTTTCTCCGCATCCAGGTCGAACTGGCTGTTGCGGTTCAGCCGCAGCTCAATGTCTTGCAGTGTTTCGCGCCCACGCCGCGCCAGCCTTTCTTTGAGCACTTCCGGGGACACCTCGATCAGCACCGGGCACAGTTCCGGATAATTCTGCAACGCGGTCTTCAGATAGCCCCTTGAGCCGTTCATCACAACGGTCAGGCCCTTGGCCAGCCATTGATTGATCTCGATACCAATGCCGTAATGGCAGCCGTGGCTGGCCCAGCTCATGGCGAATAGCCCGGCACGCTGGCGCGCCAGAAACTCCTCTTCCGTCAGGGCAACATGGTTCTCACCACCGGCTGAGGCCGGTCGGGTGATGTAGCGGTGGGCAAAACAGACACCAGAGTCCTGCCCCAGCTGTTGCCGGGCCAGGTCGATCAGCGTGTCCTTGCCACTGCCCGAGGGACCAATAAGGTAGATCAGCGTGCCTGCCATCTCAGTACCTCCTGGCCACCGGACCATACCTGGCGTGCCTGCGCCAGCAGTCCGGTGCCTGCTATGGCAATCAGATCCGCCCGCTTGCCTGGGGCAATGATGCCACGGTCTTCAAGCCCTGCGGCTCTGGCCGGATTGCGAGTAACCAGGGCAAAGGCCTGAGGCAGCGAGATGTGGCCGTCTTCCACAAGTCGCAGCACCGACGGTAACAGCGCCGCCGGTGAATAATCGCTGCACAGGCAATCGGCTACCCCTTCTTTAACCGCATCCAGTGCCTTCATATTGCCAGACTGGGATGCATTGCGCAGGATGTTGGGTGCGCCAAACAGGGTGGACAGGCCGTTATCCCGGGCTGCGACTGCTGTTTCAAGGTTGACCGGGAATTCCGAGATACGGGCACCCAGGCCTTTCAGTACAGCCACTTTCTCTGCGCTGTCATCATCGTGGCTGGCCAGCGGAACCTTGTGTTGGCGTGCCTGGCCGGCAAGTTGTTCCATGCGGGCCATGGCACCGCGGGCAGCGGCACGTTTCTGGTCCAGAATGGCATCCACGTCATCCGCGGATGTCTTGTAGGTTTTGGCCAGGTAATTCCGATAGGCCTCTACATCCCGGAACTGGCCCTGACCGGGGCTGTGATCCATAAAGGACAACATCTGCAGGGCGCCCTCTGCCAGCAAGGCGTTCAGGATGTCCGGGGCGCTTTCATCGGTCACTTCGTAACGGGCATGCACCCGGTTGTCCACCATCCCGATTTCCCGGTGTCGGGCCATGGCCCGGGCCAGGTCGGCGGCCACCGCGTTGTTGCGAACGCCCAGTTCGTGGTTGGCAAACGACAGGGCGTGGTAAACGGTGGTGATGCCTGCCACGGCGTTGCGCTTGTCCGCCAGGGCGGCGGCCAGCTCGAACGGAAAATGCACGTTGGGCCGGGGCTCGGCCTCTTTTTCCAGGGCATCGCAGTGCAGGTCGATCAGGCCCGGTGCCAGCAGGCAGCCCTGAAGGTCCACTTGTTCTGCACCCTGGGTGTCCGCTGGCCCGATGGCGGCAATGGTGCCGTTTTCGATCAACAGGTCGGCCCGCTCTTCGACAGTGTCTTCCAGAACCATCCGGGCGTTGGTGAGTAATTGGCGTTTCATGATTGCATGGCCTCCGGAGCGCGGGTTGAATGTGTCAGGCTTTGGGGTGGAGCCAGCCGGTATTCGGCATCGGCCAGGGCAGTGACCAGTTCCGGGTCGTGGAAAATGGCGACCATGGCAACGCCGGCCTGCTTGAATTCCCGCAGCAGGTCGATCACCTGCCCGGTCGTGGCTTTGTCCAGGCTGGCCGTGGGCTCGTCCAGCAGGAGCAGGCGTGGTTTGGCAATGAGGCCCCGGGCCAGATTGACCCGCTGCTTCTCGCCGCCGGAGAAGGTGGCCGGTGGCAAGCGCCACAGGCGCTCCGGCACGTTCAGGCGCCGGAGCAGTTCACGGGCCTGTGCTACGGCGTCGGCAAGCGCCATGCCCCGCAGGATCAGTGGTTCTGCCACCACTTCTTCCGCCGGACGGCGGGGTACGCAGTGCAGAAACTGGGTCACAAAACCCAGTTCGCTGCGGCGCAGTTGCAGCATGTCCTGTTCGCTGATCCGGGCCAGGTCGACCACCTCGCCATTGACTTTGCGAAAACTGATGGTGCCCTCACTGGGCAGATAGGTGCGGTAGATGCACTTCAGTACCGACGATTTACCGGCGCCGGTAGGGCCGGTCAGCGCTGCCAGCTGGCCGGGAAAGGCGAGCATGTTGACGCCCGAACAGGACGGAACGATTTCGTTCTGTTCGTGCAGGCTGAACTGTTTGGCCAGGCCCTTTACGTCGAGAATGGGGACGTCGAGAATGGGTGTTTCAGAAATGGCTGTCATGGGGTTTTGCCTCACAAGGTGGATGCTACCAGTTGCTGGGTGTAGGCCTGCTGCGGATCTTCCAGTATCTGGTCCGTCAGCCCGGATTCGATCACCCGGCCGTATTTCATCACCAGGGTGCGGCTGGCCAGCAGGCGGATCACGCCCAGGTCGTGGGTGACCACGATCATGGCGGTGTCCAGTTCGTGCTGGATTTCCAGAATCAGGTCGAGAATCCGTGCCTGCACTGACAGGTCCAGTCCGGTGGTCACTTCATCCAGGTACAGCAGCGGTGGCCGCGTTGCCAGGGCCTTGGCAATCTGAACCCGCTGTTGCATGCCACCGGAGAACTGCTTGGGCGACTCGTCCATACGGCTGACCATGACATCAGTGCGGGTAAGCAGTTCGCCTGCCCGGCGGCGGATGTCGCCGTAATGGTTAAGGTCGTTCATCAGCAACCGCTCGGCAATGTTGCCACCGGCGGAGATGCCGAAATTCAGACCCAGATTGGGATTCTGGTACACCATGCCGAAGCGGTGATTGCGCAACCAGCGCTGTTCCGCGCCGTTGAGGTTGAACAGTTCGTGGTTCTGGTCGTCGTCCCGGAAGATGGCGCTGCCCCGTGTGGGCGCCTGGTCGAAATACAGGGTTTTCACCACTGTGGACTTGCCGCTTCCGGATTCCCCCATGATGCCGAGAATCTCCCCCGGCTGGAGGCTGAAGCTGACATTGGCGGCCGCGACGACCGAGCCGCAGGCGGGGCACACGTTGGTGTCGTGCTCCGGGCCGGTCATGTCCAGACAGGATGGGCATTCGGTGCCGTGGATGCGGGTCAGGCCCTTTACTTCAAGAATCGGCTTCATTGGGTCACCTCCCCGGCGTCTGTTCTGGCTGACTGTCGGTTGCAGTAATCGGTGTCGGAGCATTGCCAGGCTTTGCTGCCGTCTTCCAGGTTGAGCTCGTCCAGGAAGCTGTTGGTGCTGCCGCAGCGGGCACAGGCCCTGCGCTGGCCGTCAGCGGTGTCAAAGCTCTCGGTGCGGAATGGCACGTCATCAAACACCAGGGGATCGGCGTTGGTGTAGGGTGGCACCGCATAGATTTTCTTCTCCCGGCCAGCGCCAAACAGCAACAGCGCTTTGGACTGGTGCAGCCTGGGTACGTCATAACGGGGGATCGGGCTGGGGTCGATCACGTAATGGCCGTTGATCCGCGTGGGATAACGGTGGGAAATGGTGATCTCATCGAACTTCACCAGGTCTTCGTAAAGCTTGGTCAGCAGGCGCGCGTAATCCCCTTCACCGTGCATGATTTTTCGCTTGGCTTCGGACGGTTCCACAATCACCAACGGATCGGGATAGGGCACCTGTAAGTTCAGAACCTGGTCTTCCCGCAGGGCAATCTCCGGCACCCGGTGGCGGGTCTGGATCAGAGTCGCTCCGGTGGTGCTCTCGGTGGTGGATACCTCCGGGCAGGTCAGCTCCGCAAACTTGCGCAGATTGACGGCGTTGACGGAATCGTCCGAGCCCTGGTCGATCACTTTCAGGGTGTCATCCGGGCCGATCATGGACAGGGTCAGCTGTAAACCACCGGTGCCAAAGCCCCGGCCCATGGGCATTTCCCGGGAGGCATAGGGTGTCTGGTAGCCGGGAATGCTGATGGCCTTGAGAATCACCCGGCGGATCTCCCGCTTGGCGAACTCATCCAGAAAGCCAAAGCCGTAGCTATCCTGGCTGTCGGGCAGTTGGTAATTAGGATTCATGGCTTTCCTCCTGCGGTGTTTCGCCGCGTTCTCCGTGCTTTTCCCGGGTAGAGCGCAACCGGTCCATGTCGGACTGGAAGGTGACGTAGTGGGGCATCTTGTAGTGGTTGGCAAAGCCCATGGAGTCCACACCGTCGATGTGCATCAGCACGAACTCCGGGTCTTCGGAGGGGTTTTCCGGTCCGTCCCGCATGCCTTTCTGCAGAGCCCGGTCCAGGATCGCCATGCTGATGGCCTTGGTTTCGTTGTGGCCGAAGCAGGCTCCGTAGCCCAGGGTGAACTCGGGGGCCGCGCCTTTGGCGGATTCGGTGTCGTCCGGCTCGTACATGGCAATGACTTCGCATTCGGTCATCAGCACTTCACCGGCCTCTGTCAGTTCGCCGGTCACTGGATGGGGCAACATCACCGGCAGGTAACCGACCCGCAATTCGGCCACGGTGGGGTGAATGTCGCCGTAGCCGCGCATGTTGGAATAGGCAATGGCCAGCATGGAGCCGGTTTCTGCCCGCGCCATGGTGGCCAGTGCCGCTGACCGGCTGACCGGGAAAATCAGCGGGTCCCGGGTGATGTCGAACGCGGGATTTCGGTGCTCCGCTTTGGGCGGTAGCAGGCGCTCTGAGCGCAGCGCGTCCAGCACTTTTGGGAAGCTGTCGGGAAGCGCCTCCTCCGGCGCGTTTTTCAGAAACGTGGATGCCATTTTCCGGAACGGCTCCGGGGATTCCTCGGCCAGTTCAAACCGCATCAGGCGCAGGGCGTAATCGTGGGTTGGCCCCAGCATCTGGCCACCGGGAATGTCCTTGAAGGCACTGGAAATCCGCCGGATCAGCCGCATGTTGCCGGTGTCCTGGGGCGGGGTTTCCAGCAGTCTGGGTTTGGTGGACCGGTAGGCCCGTAACGCAAAACCGGCTTCCAGGGTGTCGCCCTGCATCTGTTTGATAGCCAGGGCGGCAAGCTGGGGATGATAGAGCCCGCCTTCGGACATGATCCGTGAAGTCAGCAGGCGCAGTTGATGCTCAATAGCGTTCAGGGACAGAGGCTCGGAACCCGACCCACCGGCTCGGAGCGCTTCCAGGGCTTCAGCGGCCCCGTCGATGGCTTTTTCGCCCCCTTTGATTGCAACGTAACCCATCAGTTGGCTCCTCCGCTGATTTGGGTGGTGCGCGGCAAGGCCACCACCTGAGTGTTGTCCACCAGAATCAGGTCAACACCCATGGGAAAATTCCGGTTCCAGTGGCCTCTTTTAATCAGCCATTCGTTGTGCAGGCCGCGAACCGCAAGAGACTGTGTGCCGTCGATGCCGGGACCCCGCAGCGTAAGCGGGAATGCTGTGCTGTCGTTTACGCTGGCGACGCGGATAATCAGGGTTGCGCCCTGCTCTGGCTCGGCCAGACTGCCCAGGGCTGGCTCCAGGGTGGGGGCGCGGCTACCGTCAGCAATAATAAATCCGGCGTTTTCGACGCTCGCATCGCCGATTCCAAGCCGCCGGATATCCTCCGGTTGAATCAGTTGGTCCGGGTCTGCCAGGGTTACTTCGTTGTCGCACAGCACGGCCGCAATACAGGTGGGGCCGGTGGCATCAACGCAGGGTGGAAGTTGCTGGGGCCGCCCCGGAAAGGAAAAAGCGGTCATCAGGGCCCGGAAGGCCCGTTGCTGAAAAAGCGGGCTCCAGGCGCTGTCATGCTGCAGGGCTGTATTTGGATTATTCATCATCGTCCTCACTTCCATCGCCCAGCAGGGAGAAGTCCACCCGGGTCGAGGTCAGAATGGCGTTGCGGCCGGCTTCGGTTTCCTGAAGCGCGACCCTGCCGGTTTCCAGTAAGCTGAGCGCCTGCTCGTGGTGGGGCAGCCGGGCGGCCAGTGTGGCATCCAGAACCGCCAGTGCCCGGGCCAGTGAACGCCGGTCATCCAGAAGACGGGCACCGCCCTCGGCGCGGGTTCCGTCCGGGGCAGTCACTTCCACATGGGCTTGGCTGACCGGCACTTCGCCGAGAAAATACAGATCGTTCAGGGCGGAATCCGGCAGTTTCAGCAGGCCAAGGCCGCTCTGGGGCAGGGTGACATCCCTGACGTCGCAGTGCCCGGCGACTTCAGCCGCCAGAGTTTCGGCCTTCTCGGCGGGAACCGCAGACCAGTATCGAAGCCACTGGCTGCGGGGCGGAGGCCAGCTTGCCTCGGTTACGTGAGTGTTCATGAGCAGTGCTCCTTATTGTTCAGATGTCTATACATGTTTGTTTTGAAATAAAAATAACCCATGCTCAGATCATCCGGGACCGTATGCGTGCTGAAAGCTGGTCTAGCAGAAAAACGAACAGGAAGATGGCAATCAGAATGGTCATGACATGGCCGTAGTCGTACATGTCGAAGCGGCCTTTCAGCTCCTGGCCAATACCGCCGGCGCCTACCAGGCCCACCACCGTGGCCATTCGCAGGTTCCGGTCCAGAATGTAGGCGGTATAGGCCACATACTGGGGCAGTACTTGAGGCATGACTGCGTAAAGGACGGTCTTGATCTTGCCGGCGCCAATGGCTTCCAGCGCTTCCTGAGGCTGCTTGTCAGCATTCTCGATGTCTTCAGCGTAGAACTTGCCCAGAAAACCGGCGGCATGAAGACCCAGGGCGAGCACCCCGGCAATGGGGCCGAAGCCATAAGCCAGCACCAGAAACAGGGCTACGATCAGCTCAGGCACCGAGCGCAAAAGGCTGATAAAGCCGCGGGCCAGGGTGTAGGTGACACGGTTGGGTGAGTAATTACT